>JAADCY010000135.1 GCA_013154205.1 Thermoproteota archaeon
TCACCAGACAGGATACATCAGAAATAGATACTGATAAATTATGGAATGCACATCTATCCGCCAAGAAAGACCTCGTTAAGCTCCTAAAGAAATACAAGCCGCACAGCGACATAGATATTGACAAGATGTTCATCGTATGGGCTAGGCGATTAACAAGATATAAACGACCCTACTACATTGCTAACTTTATAGAGGAGCACAATGACAAAGACCTCTTCTTTATTCTAGGTGGAAAACCTCATCCAAACGATAAAGACGGCATAGATTATATGCTGAAATTCAGAGAGCTCATGAAGCGATACGATAATGTTGTGTATATACATGATTATGATATTCAAAAAGCAAAACTAATACTCGCAGGCGGAGACCTGTTATTATTCACGCCTTTCCCAGGATGGGAGGCATGTGGCACCAGCTTCATGAAAGCAGGCATTAACGGTGTACCTATACTCGCATCTAGGGACGGCGGTGCTCTCGAACTAGTAAAAGACGGTATAAATAGCTGGTTTTTCGGAAGCACGCTTAAAGAATTAGTCAACATATACAGTGATGAAAAAGCAAAACTAATTGACTCTAAAGACTATGAGGATTTTGTAAACCGTCTGAAATCCGTGACTGAGATCTTCAATACGGAGAAATACCGCGAAGTAATGCTGAATATCCTGCGTGACTCGATCAAGTACTTTACCATGGAGAGGATGTTTGCTCAATACTATCCTGAATTATCACATTAATTTTTAATGAACTGTTTTAAAAAATCCGAAAAACTATTATTCAAGAAAATCTTAAGGAAGCAATGTTTTTATCACTTGTAATTAAAATTATAACACATGCGTATTAGGAAGGATGTCCATGAGGATGATCTTATGAATTCTAGACTAGTCATCGTATCCCTAGCCATAATGCTCGTATTAACATTACTAATAGTACCAATACATGCGGCTACCTCAAACGCGACACTACAGATCAGCGTATCAGATCCCACAGGCGATGATCGAGGACCTGGTTATTATGGATATCCATCAAACAGTGTGTTCAAGCCAGGAGTCTTTGACCTTACAAAATTCCAAGTACTAACTAATGATACCAGCGTGATATTCAAAGTATACGTAAAGGACCTCGGCGATAACCCGTGGAAGGGTCCTAATGGTTTCTGCCTACAATACGTACAGATATACGTACACACAACTCTGCAAGGCGTAGAATCACGTATGGATACATTCGGCTTACACCTTATGATACGGAGCGATTATGCCTGGCATTTCGCAGTTCTCCTAGCGCCTGGATGGGGCAACGACCCAGTACCGAAAGGACAGAGATCCGCTTTAGTATATGCTAATGGCACTGTGATCGTTCAGGACGACAAGTTCAAAGTATACGCTGATCCCAATGAGAACGCCATAGTAGCTGTTATATCAAAGGGCCTGATCCCCGATGTCGATAATATCAAGAACTGGAAGATAATCGTAGCTCTCGCAAGCTACGATGGTTTCGGCCCCATGAAGGTTAGACAGGCAGGCGTCAAGGGTGGAGAATGGGTTCTCAACGCAACAAAATATGCTACGAGTAAAGACACGATAATTAGAATCGGCCAGGCAATCGCAAAGGGCATTGAGCCATTAGCATTAGATCTCATAGTTTACTCGCCACAATACCCCAACGGGATATCCGCTAAGCTACAGTATGAATGGCTAAACACATTCAATGTGACGGCCGGAACATATGCTATAGTCCCCGGTATAGCTACAGCGCCGAAGACAGTCACTGAAACAATAACCAATACTTATACAACAACATTCACGACTACATATACCTATACCAAGACAACTACTAAGACGAGCACGACCACCTATACCACAACATATACTAAGACGACAACATCAGTATCACCCTCACCAACAACAATAACTGAAACCACGACCAACTGGACAGCTACAGGCGCTGCAGCAATAATATTGTTCATCATCGGATTAATCATAGGCTACCTCATCAAGAGGAAATAATCAGCAGACTCATCTATGTTAATACAATATGTTTTTCTCCATAAAACACTCCCTAGTACCTATGGAATAGAATAATTAGGTATTACATAAGGTGCTTAAACATGTCAGGTAAAATCCTGCTTGGAATAATGCTAATTGTATTGCTTGCTCTATCTATGTATACGGTAATCCCGATGGCCTCAACACCGAAGCCGCTATACGTTATATTTATATGGCATTACCATCAGCCCTGGTATCTTAACGAGAACAATACATACTTCATACTACCATGGGTTAGAATGCACAGTGTCGGAAATTACTATAAAATGGCATACATACTCTCCAAACACCCTGACATCAAGGCTACGTTCGACTTCTCAGGATCACTCATAGTCCAACTACAGCTCTATCTGAAGGGAGTTATGGATGAAAGACAGATCATAAGCTGGAAAATAGCCAATGGCACAAAGCTGAGCATAGACGAGAAGTTCTCGATGCTACAAATACCGGGTGGTTTCTTCGATATTAACTGGAAGAGAATAGTAGATAAAGTCCCGAGATACAGCCAGTTAAGAGACAAGGCAATGCAAGTACTCCAGAAATACAGAAGTCTACCCACGGAGCTATATAAAGAGAAAGTCGTTGAGTCATTCACGGAACAAGACTACATTGATCTTGCTGCGCTCTTCAATCTCTTCTGGATCGATCCTGAAGTACTACATGACGAATACCCCAACCTTTACAAGCTATATGAGCAAGCACTAACCAATCCAAACATACACTTTACACGCCAGCAGGTCGCCGAAATACTGAAGGCTCAGATCAACATCATGTCTAAGATCTTACCCATATACAGGGAATTGCTCGAGAAAGGACAAGCAGAAATAATACCAGTACCATACAGCCATCCATTAGCACCTATACTAACAGATTTCGGCTGGGCAAACGATCTGGACCTGCATATCATCAAGAGTTTACAACTATTCAAACAAGTATTCAATGAGACACCTAGAGGTGTATGGCCAGCAGAGGAAGCGGTAAACGAGTATGTGGTGAGAGAATTCTCGAAATACTTTAACTGGACGGTCACTGATGAATCCATACTGGATAAAAGCGGTGTGAAAACCTCAGAACCATCGAATATTCTGAGGCCATGGTACATAGACTTCAATGGAAAGAAAATCTATATATTCTTCAGAAACACTGAGCTCAGCAACCTGATCAGCTTCACCTACAGCAACATGGATCCAAAACAGGCAGCACAAGACTTGATAAACAGACTATTATCGCTTGAAAAATACAGCGATGGCAAAAGCGTAGTAGTCATAGCACTCGACGGTGAAAACCCGTGGGAATGGTATGAGCACTTCGGTGATACATTCCTAAATACACTGTATAGCCTGTTATCAGAGTATCAGCAGAAAGGCCTTCTAATAACAACTACGCCTATCGAGTACTTGAAGAAGTTCGCCGATGAGGCAAAACCATTACCTCTCGGAACACATTACTACCTAGACTTAAAGGGTAGAGACATATCTGACTTCCCAATAAGCTATTTCGAGGATGGATACTCGGCGCTTCCACGTAAACCCGTCAAATCACACATAGCTGAAGGATCATGGGCAGGCGGAGAACTAGCTATCTGGATAGGCCAGAGACAAGAAAACGCTGCATGGATGCTTTTAGCGAAAGCAAGGGACGACCTCTTCAAAATACTAGGTGTATCCAATATATTCGAGGCAGAAAAGAAGAATCCCAAAGCCGTTGAATACCTCCTAAGAGCAGAAGCGAGTGACTGGTTCTGGTGGTATGGAGGAGACACTGGCGGAACATTCCCGGCAAACCCACTGTTCAAAGCATACCTACGCGGCGTCTATGACTCTCTAGGAGTAAAACCGCCATCATATCTACTCACAGTGTTCAACCCCGACGCAACACCTATTGGTACAATCAATAGCGAGCCTCCCAAACCGCTCAAATCCATACCGAAAATCGATGGTGTGATCGAATCTAATGAGTGGAGCAGCTCTATGAATATGAGCGTAGGACTAGAATTCGTGAAAAACCTCCTTGTGGCTGTTGATCCAAATAATCTCTATCTATGCATAGTGCCGGTTAACGAGTCAGTGTTAAGTATGAAGAACTTATCAATAGGCATATATCTCACAAACTGGTGGAGAAGCGTAAGCCCATTCCATCCAGGATACAATTCATTCCCGAGATATCAAGACAAGGATCTCGGCATGGGCCTATTCTACGAGATCATGGTATACCCAAGCAATAAAACAGCAATAGTCAGCGTCGCCGATGGCAAAGGAGGATGGATACCATTATTCACAGTGCAAGACATAGCGATCAAGAATGTAATAGAGCTTAAAGTCTCATGGAACTTCCTAAGCCTTAGAGGAGGTGACTACTCATACATTACTGAGGCAACATACTACAATAAGAAGATCGTTGAAACGGCGACACGCCTAGGCCTAGTATACATGCTACAAGTACCGAAACAGACAGGTGCACCAACAGGAAAAGTTATCTTCGACATGAAAGACCCAATCGGCGACGATAATGGTCTCGGCACATACAGTTATCCGACAAACGACGTGTTCAAGCCCGGAGTATTCGATCTAGTGAGATTCAGAGTGATCGATACAGGATCAAAACTAGTATTTCAGACATTCGTGAGAAACCTCGGCGATAACCCGTGGAAGGGTCCTAATGGTTTCTGCCTACAATACGTACAAATATACGTACACACAATGAAAGGACCCTACGCTACTTACACCTTCGGGCTAAATGTAAATATATCAAAACCATATGCCTGGAGCTTCGCCCTACTATTAGCACCTGGATGGGGCAACGACCCAGTACCTAAAGGACAGAAAGCGGCACTATACTATCCAAATAAGACATATGTGGTACAGGATGATAAGTTCAAAGTATACGCTGATCCAAGCCAGAACGCTATCATTGCTGAGGTTGATAAAAGTCTTCTCCCTGATACGAAGGATGAAGCTAATTGGAGCTATATAGTCGTAGTAACAAGCTACGATGGCTATGGCCCCGACCGTATAAGGCCTTTCGGCGTAAAGCCACAAGAATGGGTTGTAGGCGTAGGGCTAAAGTATGCCGAAGCAATAGTGAAGAACGTCATACCAAGAATAATGGATCTCCTTGCCCCGACAGCACAGCTACAATATAAGATCCTAAGCTCCTTCAAAATATATCCAAACGGCACAGCTGTTCCGGCCGAGCTAATAGGGTTTAGTGCTTCATCGGCAACGGTACAGCCAACAGTGACAAAGACGCTGACACAGACAACCACAACAACTATGACAAAGACCATTACACAGACAACAACCTATACAACTACAAAAACACAGATAGAGACAACCACAAAAACCAC
>JAADCY010000096.1 GCA_013154205.1 Thermoproteota archaeon
TTCTACTTAATAGATGAATACAATATAGTCATTGAAAAGATAAAAGAACTAAGGAAACAACTGTAATGATACTTATTTTTGAACACTACGATTATCATTATTAAATGGTTTATCATCATTTTTGATAAAGACTTTAAATGTAACCATTGCTCAACGTGATTCCTTGACTATGACATGGATTACGCAGAAATAATAGTTTGTAATTAGTTTTATATCGTTATTACGGGATAATATTAACTGGTGTTCCAACGTGATATGGAGAATACATAAGCTTCCCAGGTTTAGATTGATAAGTCTCCCTACCCCCATGGAGAAGGCGGAGAACCTCAGCAAGGAGCTAGGCATTAACTTGTTTGTTAAGCGGGATGATGTAATGGAGCTTGCTCTCGGCGGTAATAAGGTCAGGAAGCTCGAATTCCTTATAGGGGACGCACTTGCCAAGAAATGTGATACTGTGATTACTCGTGGTGCTTTCCACTCGAACCATGCTCGGTTGACAGCGGCTGCTGCTCGTAAGGCTGGTCTCGATGTTTACTTGGTGCTTACTCCTCCGGGAACATTTGATCTCCAGGGCAATATCCTGCTGAACGAGCTGCTCGGCGCAAAAATGATTCTGGCCAAGGATCGTGAAGAGGCAATAAAGCGTATGGAGGAGATCGCGGAGAAGCTGCGCCGAGAAGGACGTAACCCCTACATAATACCGGGCGGTGGGGCATCACCGGTAGGAGTAATGGGCTACGCGCTGGCTGCTAAGGAGATCCTAGAACAACTACAAGAGCAGGGAGTGAAGCCCGACTACATAGTATTAGCTACTGGTAGCGGGGGCACACAGGCAGGGCTAGTCCTAGGCCTAAAACTACTCGGAGCAGACGATGTAAAAGTAGTCGGGATAAGCATAAGCCCAGACAAGAAAGAAGGACAGAAAAGAGTATCCAGCTTAGTAAACCAGGCAGCAAAACTCCTAGATGTAAATATACACGTTGAACCTGAAGAGATCATAGTCATCGACGACTACCTGGGCGGGGGGTACGGAGCAATAAACAAAGAAGTAGTAGAAACAATCAAGTACGTGGCACGTAGAGAAGCACTAATACTAGACCCCGTCTACACCGCAAAAGCGATGCAAGGCCTAATCGACCTAGCCCGTAAAAACTACTTTGGGAAAAATAGCAATGTTGTCTTCATACATACTGGTGGTACACCGATACTGTTCCAGGCCGATGAGCTAAAAGACTATTTGTCCAGCTAACCTGAATTTTTCTAATCATGTCTTTCATATGTCATGGGTACGTCAATGTTTTCTTCAGTGCTAACGCTTTCTCCTACTATCGCTGTTACTTTGCTAGTGATCGCAGCGATCAGGACCGGCCGTTAACGGATAAATTATTCAAATAGAGATTGTTGACCTGTATTGTTTGCCGCCTGTGATAGTGTTTTTTCTTCTGTTCTTCATCGTTTGTATCTAAGGACGAGCGAGGAATAAGAGTTATAAAAACAAGGTCGAAGCCTTTCCAAACCCATAGTGTTTGCCGCCTTGAACAAAACCTGCTTATGGAGTTGTCAAAGTCAAAGGTATTATTTCTTCCTCCTGGCAATGAAGTATGTTATAACCGTGGTTAGTACTACTAAGACGGTTATTCCGATGTATAAGATAGATGACCTAGTAAGTGTTTCACTTCTAGTGGTAGATACAATTGTTGTCATCGACCTATTGGGTTTATTAGTAATTAGCGTGGGTGATGTGGAGTTTATATTTCTGCCCGATAGCGGTGTTTGGGTCGTGTGTGATGGTGAAGATGAGTTTAGGGATGATGAGGGCAGTATGTAGGGGTTATTCTCTCTGATCGTATACTCCATAAGGGAGGCAGCCTCTCTTCCGCCTAGCGCTTCAGCAGTATTTATTACGGCCTGTTTTAGCTCGGATAAAAACTCCTTTAAAGCGATCTCAGGGTTTGAACTAGCGGTTATTATGCTGTACCACATGTTAATATAGCTGTTTTCAATCACGCTCAAAAGGTTATTCAATAAGGTAAACCGCATATCATAGTTTACTGAAGCTCTCGTGGTCAGGAACCATTCCTTGGCTAGGCGGCTATCAATAGCTATGCCTATAAAACTCTCTAGTCCCGACTTCTTCTTAAGTACTCCTAGGCTGGGCTCATCAGATATTTCGAGCATTACTATAGATTTGTTAGCTGGAGGTGTTAGATCTAGGTAGGCATAACCGGGATTAGCTTCTGGCATAATGTTTTTTATACTTGATGGAGGTAGTGGCATGTCGATGCTTGCGGGACTGATCATTGGTATATATTCTAGGGAGACCCATTCGTAATCACACTGACTCGGATCTACCTCTTCAACCTTGTAATATATGAAACCATTATACTTTGATATAAGCTTCTGTAGATCTGTGAGATCACCCGTTTTAAGATATTTCTCTATAGCCTTTACGATCAACGGCTTCAGCTTCTTAGCCAGCTCAGCGGTACCAGGCGTCATTCCCGATAGATCATATGGCTCCGGCAACAAATCCTTGAATCCCGGTATATAGATATGTATTTTTTGAGGACTAACTATGAAACCACCATATCCTTTGTAAATGGGTTTGCCGAGATAGATCCACTTATTACCACGCCAGATCTGGGGTAGCAAGTTATTGAATGATTTCTTAATATATTCTATTGCTTCATCTGTTCTACCGTTCTTTAGCATGTTCCTAAGTTTTTCCACCAAGATTTTCAGCTCAGAAGGGTGCGTTAAATAGTAGTGTACGTTGTCGTAATAGCTCTTATAGAATTCATAAAGCATTAACCGGGCATCCAGAAAAGGTAATGCAATAGGTAACGAGCCACATGGAATCCATTCTCTTCCATTCCAGTACTTCGCAGTCCATGTCCGCATATCTACGATAAACCTAAAGGTTACATTGTATTTCCTCACATGTAAGGATTCCAGACCATAAGAGTACTGATCTGCTAAATTATAAATTACAATATCTGTTTCAAAATATGTCTGATTAAGATACTTATACTCAATCAGAGATGTTGTGGAATAGAATACTGCTGGGACATAATACATAGACGCATTATCTATCGGGACAAATACATGAATTGTCAACATTCCGTTCTTCCAATCTTTGGATACATATACGATCTTAGGCTCGCCCTGGCCACAACCTATATAATCAGCAATACTTACCAGCACGTCATCTAATCTAGTCCCGTTTGGTAATATGAGATTCACATCGAACTGTACGAGATCAATATAGTTGGCGAAGGGAATAATCGTTTTATTTATACAACACGTAGAAGACAGTATTGACGATAAAGGTATGAGAGACACTCTCATATTCTGATCCAAAAGGTAAAGAGTTATCCATCCCTCGGTATTGTTTTTTAGAAATACGTAGTAGTAGGGGTCACTACCAGTAGAGCCTGATCTATATTCAATTCCTGTAGATGAAACGATGATAGGTAATGGGTATAGGATAGATCCAAAAAATATTGATACTATTATAATGGAAGAGATAACCAGCAGAATTTCTTTTGACCAGTTTTTGAGATACTTCAAAACTCACCGCCCTGCTAGGCTTTGATGAAGACCTTTGTGTCTATGGTTCCGCCTAGGTCGAGTTGTTTATCTGCAGTGAAGGGAATCATTTCTTTGTAATCGGAGTAGCCCACATACTTCCCGTTTGCCTCCAGGTTGAAATAGTATACTCTTGATACTGTACTAGAGGGTGATAGGCTTCTCGACGTCGGTAGCGAGCCGTTGCCCTTGGCATTGTAGTCTTCTTCGACATATACTGCGGCGGTATACGTAATCCTATGCTTATATGTCGGTATACTGAATGCGACAGTAACCTTGCACCCACTCTCCACTTTAACTTTTTTAATTATCTCGGCCTTTACACCTGCCTCGATACTCGCTAAGTTAAAGCCCGCCTTGATGAAGTTTAATAGTTTTAGTTGGGCTGAGATACCAGCCCTTGCCTTAAGCCATGCCTCTACTTTTGCCTCGGTTTCATTATATTTTTTCATGAATATAGTTATCACATAAGTGTACGTCATCTTTTTAATAGCGAGATGTAGATGCAGCGTTACATTATGTAATACATATTTTATGGAATAGGTATCGCCATTCGGAAGACTCCCGTAGTGGTACGGGCTGCCACGGAATACAGCTATGAGGCCAACGTTGACTAGTCTTTTGCTTATTATTTCTCCCTGGTATTGTGGATTAGTACATTTATATATTTCGAGATCGGCTGGGATATATGCTGCTGCAAGTGCGTTTCCATCCCAGCTAGGCTTGATCTTGAACGTGACATCGAAGGAATTCGTTTTGCTATATAGGTAGGGTTTCGCATATATATAATTGTCAAAGGGTATGTTATGGGTCCCTGTTGGTGTTGATATAGTCTGTGCTATAATAGTATATTTTACCCCCATGTACTCAGAGTCCTCGGACTGAGCATATGCTAGGCCATTCCCAATTAGTAGACTACAAACAATCAGGGGGATAAGGAATACTGGTATTGCCCGAATAACCTTGCAACATGACCTCATATGTTATCCCCCAGATTCCTTTTCAGAGAGGATAAAAAATATTCTATTTACAAATTACTCTGTTTTCTAATGAAAAAACATTAATAAGGAGCTGTGCAGATTAAAATATCAAATAAGCTCTATTAGTACTAATATAAACGGTAGAGTTTCAATTGACCTTTATAAACATCTGATAAAAACAAAATAACATTGCACAGAATGCCCTGATATGCAGTTTATGAACATACACCGAGCCAAATAGCGATGCTGAAATTAATCCAAAAAGATCCCTAACTCTTAGTATAAAGGTTTTTACAAACGTTCCATGGAGACTAAATTAACGATCAATTACATCTAATAAGAACATTACTATCCTAGCCCAAAGACTACTCCAGGAAACAATATATTCATTCAGGCAAGTGGACCACCAAAACCATTCTAAACAAACGAATCAAAAACAATACATCCTTAACAATTATATTAGCACATTATCTTGGTTGGTCTCAATATTTGAAAATAATATAGGAAGCCTAACAATCATTTTTGAGTAATTCAAAATATTTTTCTCGCGTGAGTCCTGCTTCAGTTATAATGATCCTTATAAGTCCTAGCTTTATCTTTTTCCGAGAGTGTTTCGAGGTAAAGTTCTATGGCTTCCCTAACGTTCCTTATTACCTCGTCCAGACTATCTCCCTGTGTATGGCAGCCTGGAAGCTCCGGTACAACTGCAATATATCCTCTGCTTTCATCCTCTAATATGACAACACTAAACTCATGGATCTTCTTGTTCATTAGTTCTTCCCCATAGTAACATTATGGTTATCTTTCTTCT
>JAADCY010000111.1 GCA_013154205.1 Thermoproteota archaeon
AGTATGTTGTTAACAATAACACTTTATGTTACCATAATCACATTAATATCTAGAATGCATATAGAATAATGTGGATTATCGTCTCATCGTACCCGGTGGTGCAGCTCTTGTCAACAGATCATCTCAGAGGGATCATTGAAGACACCTTGATGCAGATGATATCCTCAGGAGGAGCCATGGCAGGCATAGCTGGCCTCCTATGGGGTATGCGGGACACAGTATTCGTCAAGACATCAACCACGGGCTCACCACTAATTACTGATGGAATACATATCGGCGTAGACCCTGTACGGCTGGCCTCTTTGGATCTCGATGAACGTGTGCGTCTCCTTTACCATGTTGGCCTCCATATGCTAGACGGGGATCCACCGGTGATCTATGGCCGGGGAATATATAGTAGATTAGCCGAGGCAATAATAGATCCTTATCTGAGAAACGGAGAAGTCGAAGAACTAGTCGATAGATTTGTACGGAAGATACGGAAAGAGACCGGTCTCCTGATATACTCTGATGAACTAGACGAATACCTTGAAGACCCCGGAATACTATACGGAGTCCTTAAATCGCTATGCATAAGGAACAAGGCTGACCCCAATAAGATACTCGAAGTAGAACAACACGTCGTCCCTCCAGGAACAATAACTGGTATAAGGCTAAATGATACTCCTGTGGAGCATCCGGAGAACCCTTATGCAGAGGCAATAAAGAAGTCTAGGCACATGATCCAAGCACTACGTCGTAATGCTGATACACAGACATTATTTCTAGTAGAGAATCTCCCGGCAATGAGGAGGCCGAAGAAGACATGGATCGAGAGAATACAGTCTGTGGTATCGGATCTCTCAGGGGAGAAAGCGAGTCTAATCCTAGTAATCGATCTACCCGGTGTAACGAAGGAGGAGACCAATATATTCGTAGAAGCTATGAAAAACCTGATCATGGAGGCCGGGCACGACCTAGATATAATTAGGACAATATGTGTCGCAGACACAATCTGTACCTCATACGCTGGCCTAACCCCTAAGTACAAGGAGATAAACGAGAAATGCCGCCGTTCCGGAGAAACCCTGATGGGGGAGCCACTTAGACTTGTAAAATCAATGACCTTCGAGGCAGCAATAATATTCACTGATGGCTATTGGGGTGATGAGTACGAGGAAGAATTATTGAAGGATGCTAAGAGCGTTAGCTCTAAGTTCAGAAAACCTGTTAAGAAAGGCTTCTTGTTCAGAAGAGTCATACCGCGAACCGTTGACTCAGTAATAGTGACAACAGGTTTGGAGCCAGGAGGGCTTAAGGAGGCTGGATGGGACATAGTTTTCTTCTATGAGGGAATGTATAATGGGCTGAGAGAAATATTCGCTAAGCACACCATACAGGAAGAGGTCGAGATTAGCTCGCAAAGCTAATACATAATAGTATAGCTGTGTAATCCTACTATCAAGGACAGTGTTAACTACTCGAACACTTTATCATCATAGGGTGATGAGAACATGATCAAAGCAGTCACATTCGATGTATGGAATACTCTTCTAAGACTAGACGTCATGAGAGAACGCATGGCGGAAGGAATAGCCGAGGTCGTCGGAAGAGACCCGATAGAGATGAAGCTCGTCGTCGAAGAACTCGTAAGGGATATCAAGGCTAAGCGCCAAAGATTAGAAGTCACAGATCCGCTTAGGGCTTCCTGGGAACTATTATCGAAGAGATTAGAGTGCAGGATCAACGATATTATGAACGGGGTAGCACGTGGACTACTAAGAGTTCTTGAGGATCCCGAGCCCCTATTGTTTAGAGACACCTTGAACGTTATTAGATCGCTTAGGGATGAAATAGAGAAACTAGCGGTTATAGGTAATGTCCTACTATGGCCTGGAAGCTACACCAGGGCTATTCTCGAGAAACTAGGGATCGCTGAGTACATGGACCTAGTAATTTTCGCCGATGAAGCCGGAGTCATGAAGCCTGAGCGGAGCCTATTCCTAAAAGTACTCAAAGACCTTGGAGTAGAGCCATTGGAAGCCATACACGTGGGTGACGGGATAATAGAGGATCTAGGAGGAGCCCTATCCTCAGGCATGAAGGCCGCGATAATAAGGCCTGAGGCTCCGAGAGTACAGGTTATCAAGAGCCTAGGAATAGCGATTATACCCGATATAGGCGGTCTCCCAGAAGCAATTTATCTTCTAAACAAGTAATGAGATCCGGCAATACATAGATTTTTAACGATATATTATTTTTAACTTGGTGAAACCGTATTGCAGCCCTTAATCAAGTCATATAGTTTTGGGAGAATAGTTGTAGGCGACAAGATCTTTACACGGGATATAATTATTCTTCCCGATAAGATAATCAGTGATTGGTGGAGGAAAGAAGGTCATAGGCTACAACATGAAGATCTTGGAGAAGCAGGTCGTGCAGATGCAGATGCTGTGGTTATCGGTACTGGATACTATGGCTTGATGAGAGTTGATAGAGAAGTAGTCGAGTACTTTAGGAATAAGGGATTAGATGTGTTTGTGGCTGAGACAGGTAGAGCCGTTGAGAAGTATAATGAGCTTGTGAAGCAGGGTAAACGAGTTATAGCCTTGTTCCACCTTACATGCTAGCTAGTTAGGCATCTTGTTTAATCACCATATAGGCTTGGCTAGCGGGCAGCATATTAATACTGTATTCCAGGTTGACGTATCTACGAATAATTCTGAAGCCTAGCCCCATATAGTAACCCACGACGTCGCTATAAGCGTCGAGATACACTATGCTGTAACCACTTTTCCTGAGCAACTCGATCGCTCTGCTGAGAAGAGCTCTCCCGACACCGTGGCCCTGGTACTTCCTCTTCACGGCTAACGTGTATATGTAGCCAGCCCGGATGCCCGTTCCTCTACTCATGAAATCAACGTATCCCACGGGCTCGTCATCGATATATGCTATTAGGGCTTTTATCCTCTTAGATCCGTAGATCTTCTCTACGTCTCCAGGCTTCATGGGGATGAACCATGAGTAGATGGAGAATGCATCATTATATATTTCGGCGATAGCCTTCTCCATCCCCTTCCTATACTCCTGTATCTGTGCCCGGCACTCTTTATCTATAGGGATATGTTCTGGCGCCACCATAATATATGATGAGATAATATAGCGACCGACACCCATGATCTTCGTGGTAAGCCTGTGGAGATAACCATGCTCCGGGCCGGCGTAAACCTGTACGACATAGGAATTACTAGTTTTTGCCAAGTATCTGGTCCATGAAAACATTGTCTCTAGGGCCCGTACTGCAATCTCTATGGGTAGCTCTGGATCGATGTATGGATTAATCCTTATACGTCCATGTTTCCACCATATAAATGCAAAGCCGGCTGGCCTATTCATAGTATATACTGTTACGAACTTGTCAGGCTCAAACCATGAAGCATCAAACCACCACTTGATCATCTCTTCGGAGCTCATAGTCTCAGATATCCACGGTATATCTGTCGCCGTAGCCTTCGAGTAGATCCCGCACAGTGCATCTATGCTTGGCGGTCTCCTAGTACCTGTTACTAGCATCAATAATGGTCACCTCCTGGTCAATGCAGTATAATCTGTCATATACATGTATAGGATTGGGCAATCACTCAATCAATACCTGGTAAATACCTATAATATATTATTGTAACAATAATCTATTGCCCTCATTAATTATTAATTAAGAGGTACACGGAACATATGAAGACGGTCAGCCTAGGCAGCATACTTAGAGACATATATTTAGAGCCTAGTAAGCCAGCGGAGAAGCTTGCGAAGAAATACGGGTACCTTCCGTACATGGTTGAAAGATACATTAGAATGCTAGGTGTGAAGGAAGCAGAAAAACTACTCAAGTCCCTAGACAAGAAACTATCGCCGGTTGTGAGAACAAACACTGTTCTAATTGATCCTGATCATCTTAGGGAAAGGCTCGAAACACTAGGGTTTAAGCTCGAGAAGATCCCATGGGCCCACTACTCTTATAGAGTAGCACGTTCTCCCCCATCACCCAGTATTGGCAGTACACACGAGTATCTAAAAGGATACTACTATGTTCACAGAGATGCTGCAGCTCTCATACCGCCATTACTACTCGTTGATAACTATGAAGGCTTAGTTCTCGATATGTGTGCGGCTCCAGGAGGAAAAACAACTCATCTCGCCCAACTACTATGGGGCAGGGGTAGAGTGATCGCTAATGACCTGGTTCTCTACAGGATAAGATCATTGGTAGGACACATTATGAGATTGAAGCTAAGTAATATCGATGTTACATGGGCGGATGCCCGTAAACTCCCGGAAATCCTCAAGAAGAGATTCTATAGAATCCTCCTCGACGCTCCCTGTAGCGGTGAAGGAACAATAATGTTCGATCCGGGCAGGAAGACTAGGACCACAATCAAGGATCTCGCTATAATAGTAAAGCGTGAGATAGAGCTCCTTAATGCTGGGCTTGATATGCTCGAAAAGGGAGGAGTACTTGCTTATTCGACATGTAGTATCGCCCCCGAGGAGAACGAGTATGTTCTCTACCGAGTAATGATGATGAGGAATGATTTCGAAATAATATGGCCGGAGAAGAAATTGTTCGAATGGACTCCCTGGCTGAGAAGCTATAAAGACATTGATTTTCCCGAAGAGTTCAACCGATGTATAAGGATCTGGCCGCACATACATCACATGATGGGCTTCACGGTCTGTCTATTAAAGAAACTCTAGCCTAGATGCCTCAAGAAGATGCCTAGATCATATATGTTCTTAAAGACCCTCATCCTCGGATCCCATCGTGCAACACCTATTACCCTATAATCAGTCTTATCAATCACTGCCAAGGCTTCTCTTCTCGGCTCATAGATTTTCTCGACACTGATTGGTAGGAGGTCGTTGCCGTACAGGAATGCCTTTACGCCTTTTTCCTTCGCGATGACAGCTGCTCTAAACCCGTTGTCCCTATATATTTCCTCGTAAATGACTGGTGAGAGGTAGGGTTTATCATTGATTACTAAGCCGATCCAGCGCCCACTATAGATCGTGGTAGCCGGGTACTCGTTGTGCCCTTCATGGATTATGCATGTTTCGCCGATGCAGGTCAGCCGTGGTTCTCCCAGCAAGTATTTTCTCGGATCGACTCTAAGGATGCCGTGTATGTATAGCTCTAGTTTTCGAAGATATTTTCTCGGCAGAGGCTTCGACCTGTATTTCAGCCTCGGCGTCTCAGTATTTTTCTTCAAGACTATTACCTTCATCATGTATATGTATGTAGACCTGTACTTATAGACATAGATTTAGACGATCATATAATCATTATTTATGCTTATATAGATGTAAATATAGCTTGTATCCCACTATTTCTACCATAAT
>JAADCY010000129.1 GCA_013154205.1 Thermoproteota archaeon
TCGATGGAGCCAGGGTCGAGGTATGGAGCCACTGGACGATCGAGCACCACTACGACACAGCCCCCTACATAGCCGGCTTCGTCTTCACGGACAAGAACGGCTACGCGCTCTTCCCAATGCTAGGACTCGGCAGAACCCATAACTTCACAGTAATAGTGACGAGCAGGATAGGCTCAACAATGTTCGAAGTACACCTAACACATGGTGGAGTATACAACTACACGGTAGTCATACCGGGCAAACTACCCGTGTTCGCAGGGCCATCAAAGATACTGAGCCCAGGACCGTCTAAGAAATACGTGCAGATCTCCGTCGGTGTACTTCATGGAGAACAGCATCCACCGGACTGGATAGACATACTGTACAGGTACTTCGGCTACCGCTACTACATAGAGTTCTACAAGGGAGTATGGATAAACGCCTACCTCGTCGATGAGGAAGGCCTCAAGAAATACATGGAGAACACGTTCTTCCCAGCATACTATGCGGCGGAGAAGACAAAGGAATTCAATACCTCGTACCTACCGATCAATGAGACCATGTACCTAGTCCTCTCCAACAGGCAGAGCGTCGCGACAACAGTCTACGTCTATGTATCTATAGGCCTCTACGAGGACAAGGCAGCCCCGAGCGTCCAGATACTATCCCCTGCAACAGGCTCATTCGTGAACTCCAGTACTATAACGATAAAGTATAAGTCGACAGCGGAAGATGTAGCATACTACCTTGTAAGCGTTGATGGGGGAACACCGGTAAAGACGACTAGCACAACATACACGGTATCAGGCCTCGAGGATGGAAAACACGTGATCAGTGTGAAAGCGGTCGATATCTCAGGAAACATAGGCAGTCCATCAACAGTAACAATAACAGTCGATACAAAACCACCAGTGATAACGCTAGAGAACGTCGCGGACGGCAGCCTAGTAACGAGTCCGACGCTGAAGGTAAGCGGTAAAGCCGTTGACGCTGTAAAACTATGGTTCAACGGCGAGCCAGTGAAACTGGGCAGCGACGGATCATTCACGGTGACTGTTAACCTGCAGGCGGGAATGAACAAGCTAGTATTCAAAGCAGTCGATGAAGCCGGGAACACGGCTGTGAAGGACATAAGGGTCTACTACTACCCCGAGCTAGCCACCAAGCAGGATCTAGAGAAGCTATCAACAACAATAACATCCCTGCTGAGCCAGCAGACCCAGAAAATACTGAGCAGTAACCAGGAAATACTGAGCGAGATAAACAAGGCGAACACTCTCCTGACAAGCATCAAGAACACCCTATCCGATCTACAGAGCATGATCAACGCTAAGGCTTCAAGCCTAGAATCCCTCGTGAACAGCGTCGCGAACAAGATAACCTCCAGCGTTGAGAGCAGTAGTAACAATGTCGTGAGCAACATAACGTCGAAGATAAACGGGCTGACACCAACGCTCTACGCAGACCTAGTAATACTGCTGATCGTCCTAGGATTAGCCGCGGCCTCAACCTACGGTGTCTTCAAAAAGAAGTAAACCCAAAACAATATTTTTTGTCACTCCCTCCCCTTTCCCCTCTCCTACTATATACCCATGAGCTCGAGCTCTTTCACGACTCGTCCGAGTAGGCCTCTAGCCCATTTTATGACTCGTTTCCTCTCTTCCAGATTGTTTTTGAGCCTCCTCATCAAGGCCTCGTCCTCGCTGTAGACATAGATGTATGGTAGCCGGAGATTTTCATAGTATTGTGCGAGCCACGATATGTAGTCGCTGACCTCGTCTAGGAATTTACATCCATCACCCGTGTCTATGAGTATGTTCTCGGGCTTGACGCCATGGTATCTTATATGGGATACTATGAGGTGCCATCCACGGCTCTCCTCCTCGAACTTCTCCTCCACAAGGCCTCTATGAGTTAATATGTAGCTGGATGCTTTGCCCAACGACTTCATATAATTCCTGATCTCAATATCTCTCTTGAAAAGCGTGAAAGGCATGAGTTCGCGGTCGATTATTGCTCTAGCATAATATCTCATCTTATCGTCTCTCTTCTGCATTGATGCTTTGAGGACGAGCCTCATTATCAGCTCATCAGTCATTGCCAAGGGCTGCTCCAAGATGTTCTCGACATAGTTTTTCAACAATAGTTCTTTGAGAGGCTTATCTAGAAGATTCTGCGCCGTTTTCTCCTCATACATCAATGCTCTCTCGAGTAGTCTCCTCAGCATCTCTGAGTATAGTACTACTTTGTGATGGTAGTAGACCTGCCTGTACATTAGGAGCCGGCCGCTCATAAAGCTCTCAAGGGCCGGTAGTGCCTTTGCGTCGAAGACTATGTTTTCGCCCTCCTGATCTATCTTCATCGAGTAAACTATGCGTTCGAGCTCGACCTCCCCATAGCTTAGCCCCGTCATCAAAGCGTCTCTCAAGAGATAGTCTAGCCTATCGGCGTCGACCGGGGAAGATATTATCATGTGGAGAACCCGGTAGGCCTTCTCGGTGAATAAGAGATTTTCCCTGAGCTCCCCGTACTTGTCCGGTCTGAGGACACAGGCTATATGCTCGGGCGTTACACCGAAGCCATCCGGGGTCATAATGTCTGCTTCTACAAGGATCTCTCTAAGCCTCTTCCATGACAAGATCAGCTTGACACCCATCTCCTCATGAAGCCCCTTGGCACCTATGGCTTCTTCCACGGTGTGGCTGTAGGGGTAGTGCGCTATATCGTGTAGTAGGCCAGCAAACCTTATCGTCTGGACATATATCGCCTCCAGTAGATCATCCCAGTCCCTTGTAATGTATTCTCTGCCCCGGAACAATTTCTTGTCATCTACAAGCTTCTTCAGAGCACCGAGTTTTTCCTTGTCGAATATTCTTGGCAGGTCTAGGCTGCGTAGCGTCGCTCTAGCGATCATCCCGGCCACATGCATTGCTCCCAGACTATGCTCCCACCTACTATGCTTCGCGGCTGGGTAGACCATGTATGTTGCCGATAACTGTTTGATATGGTGTAACCGGTTGAAGACAGGTGTCTCTATAATCCTATACTCTATGTCGTTGACAGGTATTTCTCCATGCAGATGATCATGTATTACCGCCCTTATCCTGCCAAGGCCGATCGTGTTCTCAACATACAATTCCTTCTAGCCTCCAAGACGGCTCGACAAAAGGGTTTAGGTCGCGTCTCATTTAATAAGTTCCCCATTCGATCAAGATATTATGGTAATGCATAGAATAAATACTGTGTAGCGGAGTTGGAAACGCATATGTCGATGTTTGACAGGGTTTTCGCTAATAAATGGTTTAGGCTCTCCGAGGGCGTATTGTTATTCTTGTTCCTCTACATCCTAGTATATCATTCGGGGATCCTCGAGTGGGATGTGGGTTTTCTAAGTCTCCTGCCCGCTACCCTCTTAATTATTTATCTCGAGACTTCCTTCCATAGTCCATGGCCGCGTATTATTATTCCTCTCGGTATGTTCAGCCTCTCCCTCCTCGCCGAGAGAATGTTCTTCCTAACGCTCCCCATGGATGTCTATATCGCTGTGATAATGATCTATAATTTCGCCGCCCTGCTATTGTTCCTAGCAGTATCCAATATTACTTCTATACTATTATGGGAGAGGAAGAGCAGGTTCGAGGACATATTGAACGGTATACGTGTTGATATGTATTTGTTCCTCGCAGTCCTACTCCTGATCTCAGTAATACTGCTATATCATCACGCCATCAAACCATTCTACACGCTCGCCTTGCTACTAGTATCCTTTACGGCTTGGATACTGACCCCTTGGTTCACGGACAAATACATAATACCACCACTACTAATGGGCGGCTCCAGGAGCTTCGGCTTCGCACATCCAAGAGAGCCTGAGGCCGAGAAACTACATCTCTCCATATCAATGATAATAGCGTTACTAAGCCTCCTGATCCCATTGATCTTCGCCTATACCGGGAACAGCCTTGTCAGGAGAGCATATGTCCCCCTAGCCCTCCTCACAGCCTATGAGGGCTTGATAATACCATTATACGTTGTGACAAGGATTACTGGGTTGCACGGCGCGTTGCTGGAGAGCCTTATGGGGGACAAGTACGTTCCGATCGAGAACTACCATGGATTCAAGGGATGGAGGGACATTGTATGGTTCCTGAACAGAGGTGCTGGATACTTCCTAAGGCTCAAATACTTATCTGCTCTCTACATGCATTTCCAGGGCCTAGAAATCCTTAGCCTGAGAACAGGTGATAAAGAAATCTATTATGGCCCAATACATGTGATCCTACGGGAGGGATACGAGTATCTACGAAGCCATAAATCTGCCCATAAATACGTTCCCTGGAGAGTTGTAGACAAAATACTCGAGAAATTCGATCCAGAGAACATCTACGTGGTAGAACCAGATACTTCTAGGCTTGAAGGCACAGGGTTCGAAGAGCTCTATAAGAGGGCGTTGAGCGGCGTAGTGAACCTCTACTGTAAACTCGTAGAGATACCAGAGGAGGCTATGAGAGACGCTGAACAACTCATAATACACTCGATCGACAAGCTGAGGGTGCTCGCGAGGCGTGGACGAGGAGATGTTAGGGAAGTACTGGAGGGTGCTGCTGAAAGCCTTGAGAAACTATTGGAGAAGATAAGATCTGAGGGGTTGTCCCGCGATGACCTAGAGGCTTTCCTCGTCAAGAAACCTCTTACAGTTAATATGCTTAGAAACTATCTTGTCCACGGCCAGCTCTACAAGAACGCTATAGTGTATCGCGGCGACCGCACCGAGTTCGACCGTCTCATGGAGAAGCCTGCTACACTGTATACTCTCTACGTCCTGATATTGTCGGCGACGATTAAGAGGCACCCGGAGATCATCGGTGAGCATCGCTGAGCCTATACGTCCTAGGCGCTAAGACCGTTCCTGTTTGCTCGTCTATTACGTATACTTCTTTGAAACCCATGTCCTTTACCGCCACGTATATATCGTCCACTATTCTCCTCCAGAGATGATCATTTAGTACTCGGCAGAACCAACACCTCGGATCGCTTCCCGAGTAGTCAACGTATACTCCTAGTACTTCTCCATCAGTGCTTATCCTTATCCTGGTAACAACTCTTGAATCTATAACGTTCGTGTCAAACCCTGGTATCTCTATGAGTCTCAGCCTATCTTCTACTTGGCGAAGGATTTCTTCGAGGCTCAATTCTTTATTCCTCAGTTGATACTTCACGGTATGGTTTTTAAGACTAGTGTATTGAATTCTGTATATTGTATATTGACAAAATATAATATCCTTATTATCAAATACTTATATTCTAGATCAATTATATGTTAATAATGGTGACCAGTATGAGCGAGCAGAAGAAGGAGTTCCTAAACCATGA
>JAADCY010000069.1 GCA_013154205.1 Thermoproteota archaeon
AGTTAATCACACAAGTTTTATTTTTCACGAGACACAACTATTCTTTCAGGTGGAATATCATGTCTGCAGTAGTAAAGGAGTTCAGCTCCTTTGGAGATTTATTAAAGTCAATAGACAATGAGCTAGCAGCTCTCCGTCAGCAACTGGGCGAGTATTTGAGAAGACTCGAAGACATTAGAGCCAAGAGTGAACAGGAAAGAAAGCTGAAAGAACTCCTAAAGAACCTAACAGGAGAAGAACCCAGTGGTAAAGGTAAGGTAGTCGATCTTAAGGAGTGTAAACTGATCATCAACCCAGATGCGGAGCAAGAAGCTAGTGTAATGGAAGAGCTAATAGACAGGATTAACAAGGCCATACAGAACTTACAGAGTATAAGGAAAGCATTAGAGCCATTATCGGGAGTAGAAGTTGAAGCCAAGATAATAGTGATATACAAAGAAGGCGTGCCAACAACGATTATGCTAAAGCTAGCATCCTAATAAGAGGATTAAAAACACCGATATACTGGAGAAATCTGTAATCAAAGATTTTGTAATTCTTTAAGGAATTCTCAGCAATTATTTAAATTCGCTTTTCTTAATACTTCTAAGAAGGTGACCATTATGATTCTGGACAAGCTAGGACCAGGTAAAAAAGCACCTGAAGAAGTAAACGTGTTCATAGAGATCCCCATGGGTAGCAGCGTCAAATACGAGCTAGACAAGGAAACAGGTCTTGTGAAAGTCGATAGGATCTTATTCACTGCTATGTATTATCCATTTAACTATGGCTTTGTACCGGGAACGCTCGAAGAAGATGGAGACCCTGTCGACATACTCGTGATAGGCAATACACCTCTACATCCCGGAGTAATCCTAAAGGCGAGACCTATCGGTGTCCTTCTAACAGAAGATGAAAAAGGCAAAGATGCCAAGATAGTCGCTGTACCGGTTTCGAAGATCGATCCTACCTGGGATAATGTCAAAGACATTAATGATCTCCCACAAATAATAAGGGATAAAATCGCCCACTTCTTTGAGCATTATAAAGAGCTTGAGAAAGGTAAATGGGTAAAAGTAATCGGTTGGGATGGAAGAGAGGCCGCGCTGAAAAGAATTGAGGAAGCCATAAAGCGGTATAATGAGAGCAAAAAGTGATCAGCACATGTTCTCTAGAAACATAGTATTAGTAATTTTTCTTCTCGCTCTGACAATACTCCCCATGTATTTACCATTAGCTTTTAGCTCTTCATACACTTATACGGGCGCTCTCTACTATATCGTCCAGATAAGCATAAGATCTAGTAATGGATTATCTGTTCCAATAGAATGCGTTGTCAAGGTAAATGTTGTTAACAACGAGATCCGTTCAGCGGAGATAATTAGCGTTAATTATCTATCATCATTTAATCTGCCACCCGATATTGTGAAAATTATAGAATACAGTCTGAAATACTGGTTGAACAATATTGTACTATTTAGTAATCAACGTTCAGGGACAGAGACTTATGTTAGTATTGAGGGTAAGATCGTAAAAGCCTATGTTGTAAACCATGAAGGGTTCACCGAGTATAGAGAAGCTAATACGGGGTTTTACATAGGAGGAGTAATAAACAACATCGTCTACAAGAGCTCCACTGGCTCCTATAGCATAGATCTCATGGCTTATCTCTACAAGCTTAGTCCTGACACACTATTAAAGTATTTCGCGATAATTGAGCCGCCCAGGGAAAAAGTCATATTATTCGGGACTATTCTACTCCTGATAATTCTAGGAGGAGTTATTCATACGTTTTATAAATGGAGAGACTATAGGCTCACATAAACACCATAAAACACTAGTGTTTTAATGTTCAGAACGGCTCTTCTTCATCATCTTCTAGATCAATCAGATTCGCAGGCGTTCTACATCCAATATAAAGGATTTTGTAACGGGGGAAATAATTATTGTTTTCCTAGAAGCATGTAGTAGACTAGTCTAGTATAAGCAGATATTTCTTTATGAAAACGTGTTCTATCGAAGAATAATGAGCGTTTATGGCCGTTAAGGCTGAGCTTATACCATAATTCGTCATTCATTATAACTTGTTTAATCTTCTCCTTAAGATCGCGAGGACCTTTATAAGATAACCCTATATCTGTATTCCTAGAAAGTATATCGGTCCAAGAACCACTATTGATAGGTACAATTACTGGGGTGCCAGCAGCCATGGCTTCTACAATACTTATCCCGAAATGTTCTCTCTCGGTAGGATGAACATAGAGCATTGCTTTCCGATACAACTCTATGAGTTCTTCTCTTGAAGGATTAACCTTGATATCGAGATAGTCTTTGACACCGTATTTCTCAGCATATTCAACAAGTCTTTTCATAACGATCTTACTGTATTTCCCTATAGCACCGGCTAGTACTACCCTATAGTCTCTCAGACCTAGCTGTTTCAGTATTTTGGCAACAAGGATTGCCTTTTCGGGCTGTTTCTCATAGGATATTCTGGAAACCATTAGAACATATTTTTCTCTTTCTTCTCTAGGTAATGGTTTATCTTTTAAACCACTTAGATTGACCGGAGGATACACAATGACTGGTCTTCTGAAGAGCATTTTCTCTACTAGCATAGCCGTGAAGCTCGAGTTGGCCAGTATTAGCTTGACTCTCTTCAGACTGATCGGTGTGACGAGTCTGTTGAAGAAGGAATAGATATAACCACTTATTTTTAGAAGACCACGTATTCCCGAGTAATAAATATCTGTTCTCAAACTACTCGGGAAATGGAAATATATGATATCAGCTAATCCACTCAGTACATCACCGCTTGTATTAAATATTATATCGGGATCACTATAATCTCCTAATCCAAACCTGAGATCATCTAATGGTATACCATAGAATCGGGCTAACTGTGCAAGCTTATATGGGCCATCAAGCGTTAATCCGTGAAGATAAACTCTGAACCCGTTCTTCGATAGTGCGATGGCTGTTTCTAGCGCAGTATATTCAGCACCACCCATACCCATTAACATGTATCCGGTCATGTGATGTCTTACTAGAACCACTGGTTTTGAGCGCAAGGCGAGCACCACTATATTATTCAAACATGTCATCAACTACCCTGGGGCCTGGAAGGACTATTGTTCTAAATCCTTTCCTTTTTAGCTCCGCTGCGAGCTTGTACGGTTCTCCCTGTCTGCCAGCCTCCACCACTACTAGTTTCGGCTTTGCCTGATCAACATATTCTACTAGCTCGTCGAAGTCGGCGTGATCGCTTAGTGCAACTAACCAGCTGTAGGGATCAAGTTTTTTGATGGGATCATTGAACTCCCATCCACTCAGTATTATATGGTATTGCTCCCCGTTAAGCTTCCTATATTTTGCTCTTGACATATGCTGGAACATTATGTATCTACCGCTGTTTTTGATCATATATCCCTTATTGGTTCTTAAGCTATAGTACTCGCCTATATTGTAGCCATGCTTTTCCGCGATACGCGTGACCCTGTATATCCTTTCAGGCATTATGAATGGCTCTGTTATACCGTATTTCCGTAGTATTCTCATGGCTTCCTGGAGTTTGCCGTGATAACCATATATTACGACAGGGCCTTTACGGAGTAGGTCGAGTACTTGATCCACAAATAATTCTTCTATATCATCTTTAAATGGGCGTCTATACCTGGGATCACCATATGTCGACTCTATTACGAGTACGTCTAGATCACTCATTATCTCTGTACCATCACCCAGCTTGAAGTCCCCGGTGTATCCTATCCTATAATTGTCTGTCTCGACGAGTACTTGGCAAGCACCTATAATGTGCTGCGAAGGAACAAGTCTTATTCTTTCATTCATAAACTCTACATCTCTATTGTATGGTAATGGTACAGCCTTGTTCTTGAAGATCGATCTGTATCTTCCACGCACATATCCAAGCTCTAATAGTAAGTCTATAGTTGCCTGTGTCGCGACGATCGCTGATGCATGGATAATGCTCTCGTTTAGCCCCACTATGTGGTCGTAGTGGGCGTGAGTTATTACTCTAACAAGTCTTTTACCGAAACCGTCTACCTCATAGATTTTTCCGAGAAGAACAGCGCCGCTATCTAGTACATCAACATATTTTAGCAGTGCCGATAGCTGTGCCAATTCCATTACACCGATTTATCTCTAGAGCTGAACATATAGTGGTTAGGCGATAAGACTCTTATCCACCGGCCGCCATTTCTGCTGGCTCGAATCATAGTATATTAGTCCGCTTCGTTTGAGTCTTTGAAATATCTCGAATCCTATGGGATCCAGTATCTTTTTGATCTCCTCATCAATATTTGTGCTGATCTCATCGAATATCTTACGTCTAAGCTCGTCCCAATAATCCCTGTCAACAGCGACTCTTTCGCCGTCAAGAACAATTATTTTAGCGCCTTCTCTCTCCAGGTATTTGAAGAAACTATCCCTGTTCTTAAGACCTCTCAGGTTGCTTTCGAACAAGACTTTTTCTTCCCTTAGTCTTTCAATACCCGATTTTCTCTGTCTACGTGCTTGCTGTCTCTGGGGTTGATAGTACTGGTATCTAACTGGTTGCTTCGGTATTTGCCCTTGCAGCTCGCTCAGTCTTGTCTCTATATTTTCTATTCTCTCAACTAGTTCGGCGTATTTTCTTCTGAGGTCTTCTATTATCGACATATATTGGTTTATTACGTCCTGTGCTATTCTGGTAACAATTGATTTCAGTTTGTCCTTATCTAATGATAATGGCTTACTAGTCTTGCCGAGCGCCGATAATACTAGTTCTCTTACATAATCAGACAACAGATCATATCCTTCCTCGGACGCTTTTGTCTTTAAAACTTCAAAGGTCTCTTCATCAACGGTGAACGCTACTACTCTGCGCTTCTTTGAAGACGTAGTATCACCCTCCTCTATGAATAAATCATATAGCCCACTATATTTGATAGTTTGGCAGGAGAGACGATGATGAAGCCCCTACTCGTTGAACAGTGATAGGGTCCTCCGTAAAAGCTGAGGTGAAAAGATATGCTATATAGTGATGCTCATCTACACTCAAACCCTATATCTGGATTAGGAGCCGAGAGAATAGGCAAGAAAATGGTTGAAACAGGCGCATGGTTCGCATGCCTTGTAAGTCTTCCCCCGTATCATTATGGATATGGTTTGAGTCTCGAAGACTATAGAAAAACAATTGAGATAGCAATCCATGAAGCCGAGAAGCTCAGAGAAGCAGGACTAAAAGTAAGAGTTCTTGCAGGATTTCATCCCGCTGAAGTAGATGAACATATACGACAAGGCCATACCCCCGAGGAAGTCATCGATCTCGCCGAAAAGGTATTCG
>JAADCY010000025.1 GCA_013154205.1 Thermoproteota archaeon
TGTTTTTATCTATGAGCATGTTGTTCTTGGCGCAGTAAAGATCGCAGAAGGGCTTATCCACATCATAGTTTTTCTCACGAATAGATTCTCTTAGGACATATAGTTTTAGTGGGAAATGCCTGCACATAGAGCAGGCGAGCAGATTCATCAAGGCGTATCTCAAAGTAGTTCACCCATATA
This sequence comes from Thermoproteota archaeon, assembly GCA_013154205.1. Taxonomy (GTDB): domain Archaea; phylum Thermoproteota; class Thermoprotei_A; order Sulfolobales; family Desulfurococcaceae; genus JAADCY01. The sequence continues at coordinate 181 of JAADCY010000025.1, forward strand.
TGGCCTAGACTAGAATTTCATGTTTTTCCTTAGCACTAATTCTGTCGCGACCCATATGAAGTTGACCTTATAATTGATCCCCTCTAGCGCTTTCTTTATGTATCCCTCCACATATTCTCTGCGCGGGATCCCGTGGAGAGAACTCACGATCCTAATCAATAACGGGCTTACACCAGCTTTTCTCGAAAACTCCTTAATCTCACGCCAAGGCGTATCAGGCGAGAACTCGTATACACGACCGAATGCCCCTCTCCGTAAAACCCTAAGGATCTCCAAAAAGAAATCTCTGGGCGAAGGAATATGATGAAGAACACCCGTAGAGACCACATAGTGGAAGGCATTATTCCTAAATGGAAGCCTCATAGCATCTCCTGCAACAACATCCGATACTCCGGGGCCTTCACAAGCTAGAAGCCTCTTCCTTGCCAGAACAACCATTTCCGGCGAAACATCGAGTCCAATAGCATAAAGCGATTTCTTCTTCAGCCCTAATAGTTTTGACAAGAGATGACCAGGGCCACAACCAACGTCGAGCACATAATTAACTCCTTCTCCAAGATTTAATCGCTCGATAACCAGGCTGTGCAGTCGGCTCATCAATTTGTATCCAGCGATTTTCTCATAGATCCTGGCTGCCAGTCCAGGTATACCGAGTTCGCCTGCCTGCTGTATCTTACGGGCCAATGTGTTAATAGCCATGATCCGTTGCCTCGACTAATTACTAGTAATGATTTCTAGAAATATAAACTATGCTTGATTTTTAAGATTCTATAGGAGAAAAACTATGCTGGTGAAACACGTGGAGCGATGTAGGAAGGCTTTTACTTCTCCCGATTATCTCATCAAGTGCTTGGGCGGAAGACGGATTAGTAAATGGTGATACATCGCTTCTAGGCCGAAAATCGCTTCTTATTCTTGGCGGCGGATTTCAGACTTGTACCTAAAAATCTGGGAGATATTGTAGAGGATGTCTCGGGCTCCCTACATACTATACGTGTTTGGAAACTGAAAGACGCAGATGCTTCTATTATAGCACTAGCCGGTGGTTCAGCATATGTAGAAGCAGTCATGGCCATGCTCTGCTTATCAAACGTTGAGAAAATCTATGCTATGGGCTGATGCGGAAGTTTAGAAGTTTAGATGAAAAGATTTGGGCCAGCGATATACTGATCGCTTATGTCGCTATACGTGGGAATGGGACTACGTACTGCTATGTTGACCTCGAGTATACAGCAACAGCTGATCCTATATATGTGGTAGAACTATACAATAAGCTGAGATGCCGTGGCCTGCAACTAAAGCTAGCCACAATATATAACTTTTACCCGTTTACGTGAAAAAGAAATACTTGATACTTGAGAAATGGAAAGGAAAAGCTAGTGTATTGAATTCGTAGTATCAATATAATAATTATTTATGTAGTATCAAAGTTATTGGGAATACCATCTCTACCAGTTCTCGTTGTCTCGGATACTCCGGCTCATAAATATAGTGATGTACGCTCTACTGTTAATGTTGCGGAAAAGCTCCTGAGAATACTGACGGAGATAATATGAGAAAGGTTAGTTTTCTAAACCTTTATTTTCATGGTAGGTAATTGACGAATACGATTGTTAATATATAGCCTGCAAATATCGTTATGGGCAGTGCTATGAGCCATACACCGAATATCCTGGCTATAAGCCTCATGTTAACGTTCTTGATCCCTCTTGAGATTCCTACTCCCATTACTCCGCCCACTATGGCCATTGAGGTCGAAACCGGGAGGCCAAGCCTCGAAACTACGAGCATTGTCAGCGTCGCAGACATTTGTGCAACATATGCTGTCAGTGGAGATAGAGGCGTGATCTTCTCTCCGATAGTACCTATTATCTTGGCGCCCCACATGGCGATCCCTGCTGATAAACCTATAGCTGCCACTATCAGCGCGAACCATATTACTAGTGGTGGTTTGCCCACGTTTAATGCGTAGAGGATTGCTGCTAGTGGTCCCGCAGAGTTGGCGACATCGTTTGAGCCAAAGGAGAACGCCATTGAGAGCGCCGCCATGATTAGCAGTATTCTTGACGCTTCATGTACGGGATCTCCGCCTTTACTGGCCCTGTGTAGCCAGTACTTGTAGATGAATATGGTTGCTACTGTGCTGATAATGATCGATAGTATGGTTACGTAGACTATATCCGATACTGTAGCTGTTTTTAATAAGATCAGTATCGTGGGTGTAGCCACAGTCATGTAGGAGGCTATGATCACTGAGATCTTGGCTACTGATGGGTCTTTAAAAGATCTATGGAATACATGGAATAATCCATAAGCTATTGCGATGGCAGCTACAGGCACTATCGCCCATGCTATCAGGATCTTGATGACTGTTGCCCAGCTAATAAATGACGATCCAACGGCTAACCCAAAACCTATTACGCCGCCAATGATACATACGTGTACGCTCATCGGTACTTTGAGGAAAGTGCTAAATAATGTCCATGCACCAGTTGCTATTAGAACAGCTATCATGCCCTTAATGACTATGCTTCCCTGAATAGCCATTGTGTTGACGATTCCATGCATTACTGTGTTAGTAACATATATTCCAAGGCTGATCGAACCCAGAAAACTCGCTATGGCTGCCAGCATCAATGCCTTCTTAACACTGAGAACACCAGCACCTACAGCAGTACCTATGGAGTTCGGTGCATTGTTCGAACCATTGTTCCAGGCCACGAAGAACGCGGCCAAAATACTCAAAATCAGCCACAAAATCTGCATGGTTCCACCCTCTCTACATTCTCCTATTTAGCATAAATAGACATATGTACCTAATTTACGTCTATATAGATTATTACATTTATAATAGATGAGTGCAGAAAGTCGATTATAAGTTTTACCGACCAGTGAAAAGGAGGAAAAATAATGCTGGAAAACATCAAGGCCAAAATACTTGAATACAGGCTTAACAAGATAATAAGGGATCTCGAGGCTAGGGGCAAGATAGATCAAGCTCTAAGCCATTATACGAAACTATTACGCGAAATACAGGAATTGCCCAGCCAGAAAAAACTAGAGCTTGAAGCTAGGATACACAGTAGATTAGCAAACATATACATGTATAAGAATGAGATCAAAAAAGCAGAACTACACGCTTCGAAAGCATACAAGTTATCAATGAGAATAAGCGATAACTATACGAAGTACTCCTTGAAACTAATAATGGCCTCCCTCCTCTATAGAACGAAAAAACTTGCTCAAGCCGAGAGAATCCTAGACGAAATACTAGCGTTCAAGCCGAAAAACAAGGAGGAATACGAAATAGTTGTATGGGCACGTATTCTGAAAACAAAGATCCTAGTGGAGAGCAAGAAGTGTAACGAGGCAAAAACACAGTTTAATCTAATAGAGGAAGAGCTTAAACACCTGGAACAATTGAAGTTTGTACTTGAAGAACTCGGCTTCCTTAAAAAAGAAATCAGTTCTACCTGTAAATGATAATTGGATATCCATGGTGTGCTCTATGGATCTTGTATTTAAATAATGTAAAAATCTACCAAAGCCATTTGGAAGCAGTATCTCAATTCTTAGACAAAACCAAAAATGGTAAATATACAGGTATAAAACATCGTAGCATATTCATAAGTCTATTAGCCATAATAACTAAATAACCAGCAGGAGTAATTGTGCTGTCCAACTATATTTCCGTGATTAAGTGATAGATCGTTAGGCTGACGGGTACGTGATTATAGAACTTATCCAAGCAAACAACGTATGCTGAAATCTTTGAATCTGATATGTAGGAGTTCTTTTATTACGCCCATTGCTAATGTGTTTGCTTCTATCCGATAAAAAGAACCTTGCGTTCACTAGCTATGCATGGTTTTTATCTTGGTACTGAACGTGTCAATATAAAACTGTGCTTTATTGATGCTTGTCCCGTAGAACCTTAGGCCGTCATCGCGCATATAGATGTCTGATTCATTGTATTGGTTGTCTCTCAACATTTACTGTTTTTAGTATATATTCTAGGCGAGTAGTCGATGCATATCTTGTTAATACCGGGCGATTTTAGCCTATGCTTACTGGAGAGAAGGAAAATAGACTATCCAGCCATGGGGAGCTCTGGGTGTATAAAAGAAGACTAGAAGAAGAGTTCTAAGAATGGGTTAGCGATGCATGGAATGCTGGCAGTACTATGCATATCTGCTTCTATGAGAACTGATGTGTCGAAAAAGATGTCAGTATAGCCTATAAGAGAGTTGAGAAGCTAATAAGGGAGGTTGCTACTAGTATTAAAAACGTTAGTGTTAGTTCCTAGTCCTCTTATACTTTAAGAGGCTCATCTGAACGTTGATCGCTGTATTCTCGTCAATGCTTTCGGCGGTTTTATCGCTATTGCAACTGCCCCGTATAGCCCTGCGTCGAATCCTAGTGGTGTTGGCTTGATCTCGGGTGGTTTTACTATCATGTTTTCTTTTGCTAGTTCTACTATTTCGTTGAGTATTAAATCTATATTGCATAAGAATACGCTACCCCCAATGGTTATTATTTCCGGGTCGTAGGCGTTTGCTATGTTTGCTATTCCAGCCGCGTGTATCTTGTTGAGCTTGTGGACTATGTATTCGGCGAACCGGTCGTGTTCTCGTGCTAGCTTGTAGAGTGTTGGCGCGTCTAGTTCTCCTTGTAGTGCTAATAGGTATGCCTGGCTATCCCCAAATCTCGATGGGCTCTTCCTTCTCGCTAGCCACGCGGCGTAGCGTGGGATGTTTGATCCACTAGCGTATGCTTCCCAGTGTCCTCTCCCGCCGCAATTACATGGTAGGCCGTCCGACACGTCTATGACCATGTGTCCTACTTCGTGTGCGTTGCCGTCTTTGCCTAGGATTAGTCTACCATCCACTATTACTCCTGCACCTATCCCCGTACTTATTGTTAGGTAGACGAGGTTTTCCACATCTTTTCCCGCTCCGAAGATCTTTTCTCCCCAAGCAGCTGCTTCTGCATCATTTATCACGTAGACTGGTACGCCGAGTTTTTTCTCAAGGGGTTCTTTCAATGGGAATGTATGTATTGGGAGGTTAGGCGTGTTTACGACTACTCCTCTCCTTATGTCGAGGGGGCCTATAGTGCCTATGCCTACGGCTTCGA
>JAADCY010000023.1 GCA_013154205.1 Thermoproteota archaeon
CTGTTGTCGCTTCTCCAACTATAATGCCATAATTATTAGCTACTAGACCACTCTTTATAAAAGGTATTCCTGCATTTACAGTGCTTCTCTCAAGACCTACACCTAGTATATCTTCTAGTTCACTTATTTCCTCGTCGCTTACGTCGGGATGTATTACTCCTCCTTTATCATTTATTACTGCCAAGCTCCCAGGGATGGGTAATCCCATAATGTTTTTCTTAACTATCTCTACGCCTAGTGTGTCAGAGATTTTTTCAAGCTCTGAATCCTCGAGCTCTTCGCCCGCGATACCAATCTTATTGTTAACTAATAATATATTGCCTAGTGCAGTATATCTTGATCCAGTGAGATATATGTTTAGATCGTATTTTTTCAAGAGCTTAGACAATAGATCTATTTCCTCGTAGCTCGTATTTCTTGGTAGAATAACACCATTGTTATTACCAACAACAAGTATTCCATGAAGTATTGTCCCGGCAATTGTTGTTCTAATAATGTCAACGCCTAGTGCTTCACGAACGATTTTCTCTTCGTCAATAGTTATTGTTGGAGGCACTAATGCTATCTTATCATTTGCATATATGAATACGCCAACGTTAGCGTTTCCCATTAATCCAAGTTTGTATATTTCCATAACTCATTCCCACATTATCTAGTTTTTAATGCATAAATGAATATTGCCTAGAAGATATTATAGTAGTATCTATTTATTTTGAACAAAATAATTGATAACCAAACACATTATGACGAACTAGCTAGTGTTCTTACCTATAAGGTAGGCAATAATTATTTTTCTTTAGCCATTACTGAAACCTTTTGTTTTCGAACCAGTAGTACCTTAGCGATCTTTTCCTCTTTATCAAATCTTATCTCGACAACAACGCGTCTCGGCGGTTTCTCTCTGCTGAACTGCCACACGTAATTATTTACCTCGTTGGAGATCACTATCTTCTCAGCGTTTTTGAAGTGCCTCGCAACATATTTTCTGATTAGCCTAATGGCCCTGTCAGCCCTATTTGTCCTTCTACCCCAATATACACGTTTGAGAGGTATGACATGTATTGATTTCACGATCTTACCTTCTTCACTCATAATAACTCACCCAATACATCATTATACTTTTAGCTTATTTCTCCTCCAGTGTCTTCTCCTCATACCTCTTCTTACTTTGAGACGAGTCCTAATACTTACCCATATAGGTACGGGTGCGTTTGACTTGTAAGCTGCTGCAAGTCTAAGCTTACGTGCAAGCGGCTTATAATGAGCCATGCCCGTTCACCTACTTTCTAATAATACGTATACGTGTTTCTCTATGCGTCTGCTCATATATCTGGGCTAGAAGGGTTTTCAATAATTCATCAGTAACGGGAACCGGGAGCCTTCCAGCTTGGGCTAACGCGATGATTTGTTGCTCGACGAGAGAGGCTAGCTCGGGCTTTACGAGCCTCAGATTAGATAGTCTCTCACGTGCTTCGGGAGTCATTATCTTACGGAGCAGGGCCTCTACTTGTAATCTACGCTGTCGTTCCTCCTCCATCTTCTTCTGTAACTCCATTAGTTTCCTGCGTTTAAGCTCTTCGAGATCGGCATCATATCCTTCGGCCATTTTCTAACACCGGTAAATACTACTTCCTAAGGACCTTATTACGTATATTGACTGGCAGATACTTTGCTAGCTCGGGCTGTTCCTTGACCAGCTCGATCATTATCTCAAAAGCAACTCTATCGAGGAGCGCCCTACCCTGTGGAGTAAGTATTCTCCCCTTACCTCTAACCTTTCTTACAAGCCTAGCCTGTTCTAGTTGCTGGAGGATTTTTCTCACAATACTGCCGCTGCCCTTGACGAAGTGTTCGGGTGCTGAGCCATAGTTCTTTCTACCACCATATATTGTTCTGAAAGTCTCTATGCCGATAGGCTCTGATGACTTGTAGAGCTTTCTTAGAATGCTCGCAGCTCTATAGTACCACCAGTCAGGATCACTTGGAGGCTTCTCCTTGTGAGCACCTGTTTTGACAAAGTATGCCCATTCAGGCGGCTTTACCTGCGGTACATTGTTCTTTAGATATACTGCTAGTCGCTCAATAAGCCTGTCAGCCGGTACTTCAAGTGCTGTTACCATTATCTTTCCCCTCTCCTAATCGGATTTTCCAATGTGGTTTTAGCATTTTTATTTCTTCCTTTTAATGCGAGTATGAAAGTATTTCCTCTTACTTCTATAAGTCTTGCTCCTGTTATCTCCGCTACTTTTCTAGCTATTTCACGCCTATTATTCTCGCCTGATCTGAGGTATGATCTAAGTATTCTTATCTTGACAACGCCTTGTGCTTTAAGCCTTCTTTTTACTTCATTAATGAAGCCTTCCGTTATCCCTGATTTACCTAGCTGGATATCGACTTTTCCACATATTCTTTTCTTGATCTGCCTCTTGATCTCGTCTTTATCATATACCTTCTCTTCCACCCGCACATCAGGCATGTCACAACAACCCTCGATCCTCTTCTACCCTCGCTCCTTATTCGTACTCTCGCAGTTAACCCCGGTATTAGGGGTATATGGCATTTTCTACAGTATCCTCTCCTAATATACCTAGGTGGTTTTATTCGCGCTTTATGCACTATCCTAATGATTAACTCTATATATCTTCTCGCTAACCAGTATCTTTTACGCCTGGTCTCGATCAGAGCCAGTTTGTACAGCAGAACAATTCTCTGACGGGCAAGATCCTTCATTAGTCTTACTCTATTTTTCCACTTCATCTGCTAGGCCCCATACTCCTTATAATAGTATATGTAATATAATTCTGAAATCCTAGTAGGGTGTGCAGATATGGACAGGATAAAAATAATATTGCTAGAATCAGCACTTGAAACCGTGCCGCGAGAACTATGGAGACATCCCGCCGTAATTAAAAACGCTAAGAGAAGAGGTAAAAAACCGGGAGAGACACTACTTGACGTATCACTTCACTATCATGCTATGAAAGAACTAAGGGATAGAGAAAAGCGTGGAAGGCCAGATATTGTCCATACAACACTCCTAGAGCTTTTGGAGAGTCCTCTGAATAAGGAGGGTATGCTAGAAGTATATGTCCACACTTATCCTGGACATGTAATATTCATTGATCCCTCAACAAGGATTCCCCGGAACTATAATCGTTTCGTAGGATTATTCGAGCAATTATTTAAACATGGAAAAGTGCCACCTTCGTCCGATAATCCCCTGATCTATATAAAGACTATGACTTTAGAGAAACTTCTCGATAACATAGGTTGTAAAGGCTTGATACTGTTATGGGAAAAAGGAGAAAGAACGAGTCCCGAAAAAATCGTGTCAACCGCGATCAATGGTAAATACGCTATAGGAATAGGTGGCTTCCCCCACGGTGATTTCCGAGAAGAGATCCTGTCTCTGGCTAATCATAAATTCTCCATATATAAGAAACCATTGAACTCATGGGTTGTTGCGGCAAGGATCTCATATGCAGCTGAAAAAATATACGGAATATTACAATGATCTTAATACAAAAGACTTACATTCTATCAATTTAATAGATTATATATGAATAATCTGTTCTAGGATCTATACAATATTAAATACCCGGTACAATTAAATGGTAATACCTTACAATACAACCTACGAAATAGGTGAGTAGCTATGACTAGCGTTGTCGAAAAACGCGAAGAGATTATTCCGAAACGTGACCCTATCATTGAGTATGCCAAATGGAACAGCATTGATGTAAACGAAAATGCAAACAGGTATATGGGGCCTACAGGCTTCTTCTCTTATCTACTGGAGAAATACATGAGGAGAGAACTATTATCATTGCTTCCAAGAGAATTACTACAAGCTCATTTCGAAGGCTATATCTACATTCATAAACTACCGCATAGCCTCTACATACCTTACTGTACAGGTCATAGTGTATCGAGAATGCTTAAGAAAGGATTGAAGACACCGACTATAGTTTCTAGGCCTGCTCGTCACTTCGACACATATGTTGATCACATAGCTAACTACCTGATAACGTTGCAGCACTACTTCACCGGAGCCCAAGCTTTCAGTAGTGTAGAATGGTATGCGGGGCCATTCATTAGAAAAGAAAAGCTCGAATACCGTGCGATAAAACAGAACATACAAAGACTCATCTTCAACCTAAACTATCCCACACGTGTAGGTATGCAGACACCCTTCACTAATTTCACGGTAACGCTTGATGCACCTAAGAAAATGCTCGAAGGAGACTACGCAATATATGATGGCAAGGAGATAGAGCCTCTCGGAAACTATAAAGAAGAGGCAAAGAAGTTCTTGCTCGCACTAACCGATATACTATACGAGGGAGACACTTTCAGCCAGCCATTCACGTTTCCAATACCGACACTCATGGCTACAGCTCCGATGATCTGGGAGGACTCCGAGGTGTACGAGGCAATATTCAAAACGGCCGCCCGTAGAGGTAGCTTCTACTGGTTGAACACCAGGGTCGTAGATCCTGATGCGAGCTTCGCGATGTGCTGTAGAATAAACATTGACCGTAATGAACTACTCTACGCATATAATGGTAAGCCCAAGGGGCTCGGCCTCAATTTCAGTATAAAGAAGGATCTCGAGGAAATACATGAGGAAAGCCTAAAGGCGATCGAGAAGCAGAGATTCGGCGGTTTATGGGCAATGCCTGATGTAACGGGCAGTGTTAATGTGACAACAATAAACCTGCCACGCATAGCGCTAGAATCCAGAGGAGATGATACAAGGTTCTGGGAGATATATGATCGTGTCCTCGAACTGGTGAAGCAGAGCGAGGACTGGTTCAGGAAAAGATATGTTACACTGATGTCCAGGTACCCTGGAATGTACATGATGATCAAAGAGTATCTCACGGAGTTTCCAAGCAGCCACTTCAACACTATAGGTATTCTAGGATTACCGGAGGCAGCTGCAATACTCATGAGAGAGCCTAGGCTGTGGTGGGAGGGGAGCAAGAAAGACTGGCTACGTGCAACTGAGATCATGAAGAAAATGGTCGAGTACGCCGTAGCTAAAGCAAGGGAATGGATGAAAGAATCAGGCACACCGTGGAACGTGGAAGAAGTGCCTGGAGAAAGCGCCGCTGCAAAACTAGCCATTAAAGACGTAGAGAGATTCCCCGAAGTAACAGATTATCTGAGCGATCCGGATAACCCGATCTACAGCACCAGTATAGCACCATACTACGGTGAACTAGAGCTTGCAGACAGGATAGAGATAGAAGCCAGGGTACAGAAGCACTTCACGGGCGGGGTAATGATGCATATATTCCTAGGAGAAGAACC
>JAADCY010000051.1 GCA_013154205.1 Thermoproteota archaeon
ACGGTAATGGCTACTGTTACATGGTCTCACATGCCAAGCAGCATATCACAGATAGGAGCTAGTGCCGGAGATAAGAGCGTCGTATCAGGCAACGTTGTAGTAGCGATATTAAGCGATCCATATCTCGAGATGTCTAATACAGTTAAATCGATGATGAACATAGTGATAGTGTTAATCGGCGCAATACTAGGAATAGCAATACCCCTAATCATAATGAAGACCGTGCTAAGATCCATATCTAAGATATTCTAAATGGTGCTGACAAAATGAGAAAAGCAATATTTGTTTTTCTGGTTATATCGATATTTGTATTTTCAATTATTCCATTAAGTTTCGGATTCTCGGAACCTATGCCTAACAAGGTTCTCCTACGGCATTTCCTCGAGAACCAGTATGTACCGCAAATAGGTCTCCTACGTGCAGCTACCAGGGCCTATCCTGACAATGTAACTATTTATGTTGCTAATGATAATGTCCTAGCTGCTAGAGCTTTAGCCGTTCTCGGATCACCATTGGCCAGCAAAATCCTGACGGTCCTAAACAATAACTTCAGCGGCGGTTTCAATGGCAAGGTGGATATTCTTGTTGGAAAAAATATTCCTGATACATTCTATGCTTCTTACGATGAGCTGGTTAAGAAAGTGGATGGGTATAGGATCGTTTACGAGAAACTAGACCATACAAAACCTATCAAGGACTGGTACGATTACGCTGATTTACTCGTATATCATGCTTTGGATCGGCTATTATGGGGTTCTAGGCCCGAAGCCGAGAAAGCATTCCTTAATCTAACTAGGATGTGGGATGGCTATGGTTTCAGGGACAGGGCATTTAATGGTATATATGCGGTGTACAAGTGCGCTCTTTTTATCTATCTCTACAGGGCATTAGAATCTGCTGGCTCGACTATAATTTATGAATATCAGGACATCTATGAAAAATGCCTAGAGATAATAGCTAAGGCACAGGATCCCGTTAAGGGCGGTATTCATACAGATTACCGCGTAGTTAATGGGAGAATCCTTATCCAAGGCGATATGAACACTGAGACAACAAGCATAGTGGTTCTGGCTCTATACAGCAATTACCCGGAGATCATAGGTCGTAAAGCATATTCTCCTTGGAATGCCGTCTCGTACGGCTATAGGGTTGCTGAAATAGTTATCCCGTACTCGTTAGGCATAATGATGATCGGTTCTCTTTACGTATTGTTCAGAAAGCTGATGTAAGCCTGTTTAAGCACTCATCAGCTTTTCACCAGAAATACATTGTATCCCCGCTTTTCTCCTCGGGGAGAGTCATGTTAAGCCAGAAGGTTCTCGTATCAATACTCCTAATAGCATCCATAATCCTGGCATCATTCCCATTGATGACAGTCCACGCAGCAGCCAGCAATGCTCCAAGCCTTGACCGGCTAAAATTCGTTATCAATAGGGCCTACCAGTACCTGATGAGACTCAAGAGAGACCTAGGACCATACACGGTATTCGCCGAGTATCCCGCACTACCAGTGGTTGTCCATATCAGTGATCTGAAGTTCAACGGAGAATCACTTGGCGAAGCATGGTTCATCCCAGGAATATATCTCGGACCTATGCAGACAACAATGACGGCTAGAGACGGCTCAATATCAACAATCAAGGGGAGCAACTACATACAATCAACATACACATACTATCTTGACATCCAGCTATTCAGGCCCGATGTAAACCAGCTAGTAACCATAGGAACCCTCAAGGTCGAAGAAGTAAGAACCTATCATACGGATACCCATACCTATGACGCACACGTCAAAATCACTGTAATATCATTAGCTTCAGCATACAATCTACAATATGCCGACTTATACGTTGCAGGCAAGTATCTCGGAAAGCTCGGCGAGGCTTCATCCTTCGAGACAAGTGTTCCAGAAACAATGCCCTCGATGAGAACATCGGTTAGACACGTCGACATGCTGGCGCCAGTATTACTATACATATTGACTAGGAACCAGAACCTGATATCCGAGACTGCGACAATGGATGATGATATACTCACAGCCGTATTCAATGGCAACCCGCCCAGCACACGAGTCTATATGGGAGCATATTATCATATCTACGACATATATCTGCCAATATTCAGAAGCTTCATCTACATGGAGAATATCCAGGCGCCGTGCTCCGATCACTTCTGGGACGGTAAATGGTTCAACTACGGAGTAGGCTTCAAGAAAGTCCTAGAGACGTTTGAGACACACAACTTCATAAAGAAGCCTTACCCAGCATACCCCTACAAGAGCAAAATAGTAGGTGGAGCCGAGCTAACCCATACAGATGGTGGCACATTATTTCTCTCATTCCTGCAGAAAATTAATGACCCGTTATGGCTAGGATGGTTAGGATTATATTATGCCTATAAAGGCGACTGGAATAATGCTATTAATGAATGGAACGAGATCGTGAACTACTGGGACGGTATAGGAGTAAAATCACCAGTTCAAGGAAACGGCTACAGCACTATAAGACTTGCATTAGCACTAGCACTAGGCTCGATACTGGCGGGTAACGGCAAAATATCATGGACAATACCCGACAAGATGGCCCAAGTCCTAATAGCCCTGCAATGGAATGGCACTGGCCACTACACCAATGACGGTAAGACAGTATACACTATCGTAAAGCCTGACCATACTGGCGGATTCCTAGTAAGCTATGGCCCTATCGGCAGCTTCGGATTCGTACCATTCAGGCCATCACTACTAGATAACTTCATTAAGGGAGCAGGTTCTCCGCCAGAATACCTAGGCCCAATACCCACTAATACCGAGACAACAATAGTATCGTTAGCTGCACTACTCCAGTACATCTACTGGAGATACGACGTCCGCCCAGACGAAATATTAGGGTAACAATAGTTTAGGTCAGGACTAAATAATATAATTTTTTAAAACTAAAAACTCAAGGTATTTACCAGATAAATATGAATTTTACCTTTATATTGACCAGGGGAACCGATTTGAGAACTAGCGATTACTTTATCGTGGGCTTTGTGCTGACGTTTGTGCTAGCGTATATTATGTTGTTTATACCGCTTGAAGCGCTTATGCATGTAGGGCTGACATGCATTAGCTACTTCTACATAGTGTTGCCAGCAACATATACTATTGCCTATCTATTGTGGAGAAAGGGGCTGAGAGCTGTCTCGACGTCGTTAGCTGTATTGGTTAATAGCTTGACATTGTACGGCCTGGTACTCTACCTGTTCGTGCAGGCTGTGCTGTCCGAGTACTAAGCTTTTTAGAGCATACATGAGCTTTTCACGAAATATATAATTGTTCCTACCCTTTTCTTGGGGGGTATCCATGAGGATCTATACAGCTATACTATTATCAGCCACAGTTACTGGCGGGGCTGCACTTACACTCGGTTCTCTAGTCCTAATACTCAAAAAGCTCGAGGAGATGGCGGGATGAAGAAGCGGATCTATTTCGGTAAAGACTCGGTTTTCCAAGCCGTAAAAGACACGGGTAAGCCAGGGCTGAGCAGCAGGAAGGAATTCATTAGACTGATACTGGCGCAGCTAGCCGATGTAGCTGATTTCAAGACGAAGGACCACAACGGGAAAACCGTTAAGTGGACCCTAAGGCTATGGAACGGCCGCATGGCTCTACTAAGGCTACTGAATAAGAGAAAGAAGTTCAGGCTAGCCAAGCTGCTTAGATACGTGGACAAGATAGGAAAGGCGTACCTTAAGAAACAGATAGGGCCACTACACCTAGCCGAAGCAATAGATAGGATCTGCAAGAAATACAATGTCTCAACCAGGGAAGCCAGGGAGATAGTGAAGAAGGTTAATGCGCAGAAGAAGATCCTACGCAAGATCATCAAGAACATCGACGGAATCGTGAAGAAAGAAGTAGAACGCATAGCCAGGGAGCACGGCATATCCAGGAAGAAAGCAGCACGCAGAGCAATAAGGCTAGGCCACAGAATAGCCCGTAAGCTGAGATCACGGTTCGACCCCGAGACAAAACGCATAGCGGAGTACCTATGGATGATGATACCGTCCAAGTACAAGCGGAAACCACACAGGATCTGGTACTACGTACAAGTCCTATGGCTAGCCAACTACATCCACAAGTACGCCAAAGAGAAAGGCCTAGACTGGAGAGCAATAGACTGGGCCAGCGACATCGACTGGCGCCAGGGATACAGGCACGCCAAAGAATTCATACAAAACATACTGAGAACAGGCCTATCAAGATACGAGGACTGGACAGCCAAGGACTTCGAGGAATACGACAAATACATAGAACAATACATGGAATGGGAACGACAAAGACTAGCAGAAGCAGCCACATAATAATAAATAATCCCTTTTTAACCCGACCAGACCCAGCCGAAACTACTGGGAATTCCATATTGAAATCTTTTCTAACCCCTATAACCCTGGAATATGTCTCGGTGAAAATATGAACTGTAAAGCAGAATTAATTATACTACTTGACTACATTCTAGGCGAAATACGTGACTCGAAGACACTTGAAGAAGCATACCATAGGATATTGAAGATAAGATCCCGCTTCCAGGAAGAGATCTTTTATCAGATAAGCAGTGAGCTTAGCCTTCGATGATCTCGAGGATCTCCTTCATCTTCTCAGCCACTTTTTTACCCTTCTCGGTGAGATAGATGAATCTTCTATTAGGCGGGTATCTCTCATACTCGTCATAGGCTAGCCCGTACCTTATCAGTAGCTCAACATTATTGGTTATGGCCTGGCGGCTGAAACCTAGTTCTCGGACAAGCGTTGTAATATCAGCTCTTCCAAGCTCTAGTAGTTTTACCAGTATTCTTGATTCTTCGCCGAACAATACTTTTCTGCGGGCCAAGACACTATCACCTTTCTAGATATCTGTATCATTGATAGTTAAATCAGTGTCTTTAGATGTAAATTTGTTAGACATCTATTTATCAAAAACTATTTAACAGATATCTAGATATCTATTAATCAGACAGGTGATAGCATGTCACAGCTCGAGATCCATAAAGCCGTCGGATTCCGTACTCAACTCAAGTTATGGTATAGGTTCAAGGCTAAATGTTATGAGTCTGGCCTTGAGGTCAGCCGTGTCCTAACTACTATGATCCGTCTTTTTGTCGAAGACGAGAAGTTCAGGCAGGCAGTCCTAGAACAACTCGATCCTAAGGTGATAGCATGACCGAAGTCCTACTACGTAGAGATACTGGTCTAAACAGCCTAGTAGCCAAACTACGGGTTCTAGAGCATCGTGTCCGCAGGGTTCGTGAGGAGATAGCACGGCTCT
>JAADCY010000252.1 GCA_013154205.1 Thermoproteota archaeon
CCCCTCCGACACGGGGTCACGCACCCCGTGTCGGGGCGCTACGAGCGGGCCTGTCGAGCCCGTGACCCGGGTTCAAATCCCGGCCGCGGCGGCATGAACCAATTGAATGTCCCGCGCACCTCCCATAATTCTCTCCAGACTCTCACCAGGGTTAATCTGGTTGATTATGTGGATGGGGAAATGTGGTAAAAATGTGGGGTGGGGCTAGGGTTTGTTGTGGAGCCTCTTTATCCATGTAACGAATATGGGTTGTGTCTTTGTGTCGAGTTTTAGCTTTCCGTAACGGTATAGAGTGTAAGCTAGGGCTTCTTTGTGTTTTGCTATTGAGAATGTTCTTCTTGTTTCTCTATTCTTGATTGGATTTAGGCCGAGTTTCTTTAGCTTATTCATGAATTCTTCGCATGCGTCTGCGTCTGAACACGTGATATGTAGCACAGTGCTTCCAGAGAACCTTATTCTTGCTAGGCATATCGTGCCTAAGTATTCTTTAATGATCTCTACAAGCTGATTATCTACTTTTACGCTGTTCAGATCTACTTGCTTTTCCTCATAAGTGTACACACTTGTTTTCCATAGTACTGGGTCGTAATGCCTATTTACTATTCTATACCCCTTGTAGTATGGTATCAACCTTGCTAGAATATGTCTAAGCTTTCTGCCTACGTATACTCGTAGCTCTCGGCTTTTCGATAACCTTTCGGGTCCTGATCTTATTTCGAGTACACCAATTTGTTCTAGGTGCTTCACTACGTTTAGAAGTAGCCTTCCCTTAGGAGTTTTAACGTTTAGGGATATCGTTATAGCTCCAGTCATGCGATTTACGTATCCATCTCCCATGATTATACCAGCTAGTAACTCCATTCCATCAGTTTCGCTGCACGGTAGCAGATAGGCTGAGTGAGCACCGTTTCGGAGATTCTCACCAGATCGACAAGCGTTTTCTGTGCTCGCGTCCCGGAGGACTAAGCCTTCGAGAAGGTCTATCCAGTTGAAGAGTCTGCACGAGGTAGCGTACTCAAGCGTTATCTTTACTTCATTCGTTGATAGCCAGAGCTTCAAATCCTTCAATGATATTCTACCATTACAGTTGGCTACGAGCGTCGCTATCAACTCAGTTTTAGGGCTAGCGAATGAGCAGCTCGATCTGCATCCATCAGTTAACGCTAGTCCTCTTAGGAACCATGAATCTCTTGGAACGCTCTCAGAAGCGTTATCCATAACGAAAGTGTTCCGGTCTAGTCGCACTAAGTTCAATGACTTCGCTATTCCCAGTTCGCGTAACGCCTCTATCAACAGCGCACTTACTTCACGAGCTTTTCTGCCAGATAAGTACAAGTATCGATAAGACTTCAATGCGTGCTCCTTGCCCACGTGCCTCATCAGTTCGGCGAGATCCTGATATCCGCTGCTCCTCGCGTAGCCAACAAGCTTAGTTCTGAAGAGCTCCTTCACTACTTCTATAAGGGCATAGCTAATGGCGTACCTAAGGTTTGGCCAAAAGCTGTGCGGAGGCATTACTCCGTATAGAACGACCCTATCATCGCTCGTTACGAGCTTCCACGACCCTCCACCTACGTGATTTCCCTCAACCACTATCCTCCAGCTCGTAGGCAGGATCAGCTCTGCCCACTCACTTCCCTGACCTACGTTATCACCTTCAAGATCACTAACACTAGCATCCCCGATATCACCATCAAGCTCGCGCATACCCCTCTAACGATAACGGTTAATAAAGGGTCTTGCTCGCAAGGTTATGCGTCCGGTAGTCAATGTTTGTGGCGTTGTAGTGCGTTTGAATGGCACTATCTTGGGGTGTGGTACAAGCTTTTTCTTAAGAAGATCTCGTTTAACGAGGTGGCATCTCGTTAAGAGCTGATCAAATCGTGTACAATGCTCTCTACCTCATGTGAGCTACCCTTGATAGCTATCCCAATCTCGACGTTTCTCACAAGCGATGTTTTCAAGAGGTTTGCGCTAGTTATCAAAACCTCGCTCTCCGATGCGTAGATCTTTGCGTGTAGCGGTCTTCTAGCTATGCATACCTCTATATCGATACTCTTCTCTCTAGCGATCGCTTGTAGCTTTGCAAAGTCTGCCCGATGAGGTTTACGAACAACTAGTAGAACGTAGCGAGGCTTTGCCGAGAGGTATAGAGCCCTAACCAGGAAATCCGTGCCGTACTCATCGATGAATGGCGTTACTAAGACAGATTCTTGCGAAGACATGACGATGTGAGCTATTCCCGCAGCTATTACGGGTTCGCCCCATCTACTCTTCACAACCATGTACCTCCTTTCCTCAGGAACAGTATCGTAAAGCTGTAGCGTGTCGATGAGGGGTCTGAACAGCTTCCTAACGACATAATCATTGAAGGGCTTCATGGGAGCACCGCTCTTCCCACGCTTCACGGGTAGCCCCAGCTGAATCATCTTACTACTCCAGAACCGCATCTCCTCGCCAAGAACATTGACGACCTCCTTAGGGTCAAACCCGCCTCTGAACCTCACGAACCTTAGCAACACTCTAAGCGGTTCCCACGAAAGGAATAGCTTTCGCAGTACCTCGATGCACTCCCTTGAGTAAGCATCTTTGCACAGCTCGGAAATCGTCCTAGCGAATCTCGTAGCTAGGTACCTAAATCGTGGCCTACCCTTCGAGTCGCTAGCGAGACGAGCTGCAAACACGCCTAGATGCCATCCTAGCGATAGGTATCCAGAAACATCTCTCTCACTACACCTAAGCTGGCTAGAAAGAGACTTGTAGACATCAGAAGAACTGACCTCACGACTACTAGCCACGAACCTAACGATCTTAACGAAGTCATCTAGGTTGAACACGCTAATGTTCTTACTCTCGAAATATACCTTAGCTGCTGTGAAAAGATTGTCTATGAACATTGCAACCACGGTAGTTTCGTTCTGGATTACTAACACTGAGAACGATATTTAATTAACATCGTTATAAACGATTTACTGCTGATAGCTGCTGAACACTGATGTTCAGCTTGACGACACCTAGTAAAGAAACGTTGCGTAGTGGGAACCACAGTAAAGGGTCTTCAGCTAAGTATATTCATTAATGTGCATTCGAACGATAGTGTTCAATATCGATTTGAATGCTTCTACGCATTCCTTCTTGCCCCACCTTCTCTCCGACGGGACCACGATTGGCGTTCCATCGTGATCCCACGTTACGATTCCAATGCCTTCTCTCTTCACATTGTCGATCCTATCAATGGCTCCAGGCACTATTAGATACACCTCTTCGTAGAATCCGCTTTCGAGATACCTATGGAGCTGACCCAATCCTTGTCCAAGGTCGTACCTAGAGCTCTTAGCCTCTCCAACACCCGTGGACACGATGCCTAGCTTCAAGTGCTTGCCCAAGTACTTCAGTATGCTTAGTTCGTATAGGAAGGCTCCTTTACCGCCTACGTACGCGAGCTCGAGGTCCGGTACTCCCGGTATGGAGTAAGGTGGTGGTACTAGATCAGAAACTAGTGCTTGGTGCGCAACAATGTATCCTCTACACCTGAGTATGTAGGCGCCCAGGGTTTCGTATATGGGCTCCCCTAATCCATCGAACGCTATGAGGATAGCCTCGTCTGGCTCTACCCCATGAAACCTCTTTAACTCATTGAATACAGCAACAATGCTTCCGGAAACCCTCCTCACATCGAGCAACACTATGTAATTCGTACAGCTCGCTAGCCTCAATACATCCGGTATGTCTTGATAAATCTTGCGAAGACCATAACTATATACTCTCAAGGAGCTTACGGGAGGTATGCGGCATATCAACTCGTTGCACGCATAGAACTTGTCTAGGTCTAAGTGTAGCGCTAAGATGAACGCTTCATAGGAATCGTTAACCTTAACGACTAATCTACCAGACTTAGCATCACCAGCAGACACCTCTGCTCTAGCATTGATACTCTTGACGATTAGTCTAGACGCGTATTCAAAACTGCTTATCACGAGCTCCATTTGACGCTCGAGGAGTAGGTAAGAGTAAGGATTGTAGACCTGGTATGCGTACGTGAAGGTTGTAGCCATAGTTGGATGCATACTTAGCAAGAAATCCTGGCTGCATTGCACCAAGAACTGCGCCTTCATGCTAACCCCTACGAATTCCCTTTATTCGTCAAGCAATATCAACGAACAATAGTCTTTACTTGAAACTAGATTAGGATTGGGGAAAGCTCGATGGGCACTACGACATTACCGATTGGGGGTGGGGTAGTGGAAAAATGTTTGTTCGCTATGGTATTTCGAACACAATGTGTCGCTTCTTAATGAGTTCTATACTTCCGTTCGGCGCTATTGCTAAAACTATGTTTTTCCAATAGAGCTTCTCTATGATGCTAATACTCATAGTCTTTAACGTATGGTCGTAATAGTTAGTGAGTTTATCAACTGCTTGCTTGATTAGTAATGGGTCTCGAGGGATTCTTCCCTCGATGTAGCTTAGCGTTATCGCAGCTCTCGCAAGTCTTTTTATGTGGAACATGTATGGGATGATCCTTGTGAGCAATTTACGTATTTCGTGTTGTGAGCAAGTTCTAAGCATTGCTACGTCTTTTAGCCTTGTTATTCCCCTAGCTTTCCCACGCTTGCTGTGTCCATGTATACTTAGTGTAACGCCGTACTTCATCCATGCTCGTCTCAAGCTCTCTAGCGCTTCGATATCGGTATTGACGATCGTTACTTCGGGTTCAAAGTATAGTTTTCTTCGTCTCTTTTTCACGCTGATGACTATGGTCCCATCGCTATCTATGAGCCCGGCCGTGAATGCTGCGAGGATCTCTATGGAATTCGTATAGTTGTCGATTATCGATGGCTTCTTGACCGAGACTGCGCTATACGTATCGGGCTCTAGATAGATGAATGCGTGCCATTTGTATCTCTGCAAGCTCTTGGTGTCGTCCACCATCCTAATGTATGGATAGACCCTGGCTGCCCTCAGCCCGTACCTATCGTAGTTAGCGAAGCTTATCGCTACAGCTAGGAACGCTAGCAACGTATCTAGTCTCGACGTCTCTAGCCCTAGAGTACTACGCTTCGGTATCGACGCATCGCCGAACGCAAATCCATGCAGCCACGCTAGCCTCTGCCTCTCGCCGATTCTCCGAGCTCTCTTCACCAGTGCCTTCAGAAGGCTTTCAAGTGCCTTCAGCTCCGGTAGCTCCTCTAGCCCCGGCAGATCCTGGCTCAAGCCCCCTTTCTCTTGCTGGGGTTGAAAATGGGTTTGTTTCGGATGGGTGCGTATCTGCTCGTTCGGCTGCTA
>JAADCY010000131.1 GCA_013154205.1 Thermoproteota archaeon
ATAACCGGATATTCCCAATAATCTTGTTTCGATCACTTATTATTTTGAGGAGCTTATCCTGCATATCAACTATGATCAGTGCAGCTTTTCTCGGATTAAACCTCACAATATCACCTAAGTAATAAAAGTATTAATAGCCTTATAGATGCTATCATTTACTCATCGAGCAATGTTTCTATCATTAATTAAGTTTTTGTTCATATTAAGGAATCTGTATATAAGTCATGTATTAGCATACAATTGTCTTAATTGTAGTATTTGATAGATCCAAAGACCTTATCCTGTCACCGCATATCTTAAATATCTCACCATTTTTCTCTAGTACAATGCATCCCTGCGGTTCTAGATCGGTTATTTTTCCCTCAAACTTTATATTTCCATCCTCGATCACGAAAATCTTTTCAGGAGAAAGCCTAGAAATTATATGGGTTGACACTATAATGCATGATTTACCTATTCTTGAAGCATAATTGATTGCCTCTGATGCAAGTGCTCTAGAGCTGGAATCTAATCCTCTAAATGGTTCATCAAGTAGAATAATATCTCTTTCAGATGATAAAGCTTCTATAAGATGTAGTCTTCTCCTGTAACCCTGAGATAACTCTCCTATTCTCTTTGTTAGATGTTTGGATAGATTGAAAAGCTCCAGGTATTTATCCACATTTTTTGATCCATATAGTTCTCTGAATGTATCAATAGCGTCTTCAACGATACAGTTTGCTGGTAGCACTTCTTTTTCTGGAAGATAGAATATTTTCTCCGATAGCTTGGCGATCTCTCTAAAGGGTTTTAATCCTAGGACACGTATCTCTCCCGATAAGGGTTTCAAGAGACCTGCAATTATTTTGAACAGTGTTGACTTGCCTGAACCATTCGGCCCTAATACAACGATTAAACCTCTACTAATCTTCATATTAATATTTTTTAGGACAACTAATCCCTTATATCCCGCATAAATTTTCTCGAGATATATTATATCGTTCAAACCTATTTCACCGTAATGTATACAATTACCTTCACATTACTTGAGATAGGATAAGCGTTAGTGAGAACGAGGTATATATGTATCGCTAGGTATGGATGAAACACATGTATCAGCATGGGATGGTATCTATACTCTACGAGCTTGTTATCGATACTCACATATATAGAATAAGAACCTTTCAGTCCAAGAACTACAATGTTAAGAAGAGCGTTTCCAGGCCTAAACGGATAATAAAGATCCAATCTATATGTAGGGAGAACTTTTTCGACTTTTGCAAGCTTCAGGGTCTCATTAGTTACCTGAACATAATATGTGAGGCTAACATTACTGGGCAAGATATCTGGTATATATATTGTAGATAGACCTGCAACTACTGACGAAACAATGAATGCAAGCAAAACAGTTCTCAATAGATAGATTCTCATTTCCACAATCACCACGTAGATACCCATCTATGTTTTGAAAAAACATAGACTAGTATTAGTGCCACGAGTACTTCAGGAACAAAGACAAAAAGATGAATTGGAAAACGTATACATATAAAATAGTAAATCAAAGATAATGATAAAGACATTAGAAGGGATAAATCAAACCTAAGAGTTCCTAGGTAAAGTATACTTGTTGTGAAGGGCATTAGCACTAATATTAACCATATAATAATATAGTTGTAAATGTGTTGTACAATAGGCCATGTGCCTATATAAAATATGGATACAAATATAACTGATAAAAAAGGCCATAAGGTAACAGGTAGTCCTAGCAAAACTGATACTAATCCAGTAGTAATCAGTAATTGTGCTGGGCTCTTCTTTACTCTATATATATTTGTAGGTAACCCGCTTGCTATTCTGCTGGTATAAGGATAAAGGAATACCATATAAAGAATAATCTCTATTAGCATTATTAGCCAGAAAGAACTAGTCATATTTTGTACGAAGAAGTATATGAAAGATGGAAAAATAGATGTATCATTGGGCATCAAGCCGTAGATATCGGTTATATTCCGTATAACTGTTGATAAACCATATAATGTATAAGGTGGAGTTGCAAGCAGTGCCGCCCTATAAATCCCGTTGAGAACAAAAAGCACCGACGCTAACGCGGAAGCAGTAGCACATATAATCATTACTAGGAACTCGCGTATAGACATTCCTGTGAAGATCCTCATATGTATGATTTCGTGAACCAACTATATATTCACCCAGATCGTCTATAATTAGGCATTATGCTACATTTATTGTCTATGTTTTCTCCAGCGTAGCTGTATCAAAACTAGCGCGCTAACCAATACTATAACTAACACTGCAAGTAACCCATAGCTACTCGATATACCAGTCACAGTAGAGGTACCACTTGTGCCTGTATGGTTTGCTTCAAAAGTGCTTGCAGTTGTAGTTAATGAATAATTCAATGTTTCATAGGGTGTTCTGGGAATATATTTATTGAGATTATCCTGAAGCTCGTCCAGTCGTTCAATAATTTTCTTTAGCTCTACATAATTAACACCATGAGTTACAGCTGCAACTAGGAAATCCCTGATAATATCTTTGATCCTCAACATGAAGTTATTGACTACACCATAGTAGATGCTCCACTGCTTATTTGACGCTATGATTTCTTTATAGAGATCGCCATGTACGACTATGTTGAAGTAATCTGTTCCATTTACATCAACAGGCCAAAATGTATACCCATAAACTATCGTTCTGTTTACATAGAAATATATTGTCGCATTACCAGGGTAGTATCTGTACATAATATTATTAGTATGGTATCTTTTCTCTAGGCTTCTGATCGTATCCTGTATGTAAGTTTTTAGATTATGATAGTTGTTGGGAAGAGGCCCTGTGCTTAATGCCAGGTATATCGGTTTAGAAGTACTGTTAAGCACTACGGGCAATACTAAGAATGTGTTAGGCGTAATTATAGGGTATATCCAATGGAAATTCAGTGATAAGATATCTTTTTCTAAACCCTCAGGATTGAATATATCTATTCTGTGATGGGTAATAGCGCCTAGTATGATCTCCTCCGCTCTTTTTAGGTTCTTATCCTTGAGGCTCTCTAATAATTCTTGGCTCTTTTGTTTAAGGTATGTCCTGTTAAAGGATGCAATATCGACATATCTTCTTATTTGTTCGTAACCGATTACTCCGATCTCCTCCTGCATAAGTTGGACATTATATCTATACCCTACGTATTCTCCTCTAGGCATTGATTCTTTGAAAATCTCGTCTACATAATAATTCAGAATATGTGCTTCACTGGTCTTGTTCTCTGATGAACTTACCTTTTTAATTATGTTTTGTAAATAGGTTTTTTGACTTAATAACTGTTCTAGGTTCTCCTTTACATTACTAATCACTTCATCCACAAAATAGCGTGGTCCTTTTATTGCATAGTAGGGGAATAACGGTGTAGTTCCAAGATATAGTAGATGGTTTCCGCTTTTGATTTTGAGATACATATCACCAGTTTTCAAGTTAATAAGATATTCCTGACTAAGTTTTTGGAAATATATCGGTACACCTCCTACATAAGCAATTTTTCTGTATAATATATTGTTTTGAAGGGGCAATTGAGGATAAAGCCCATCTGCAATGTATCCCCGTATATCATCCATTTCTATCACTAGAGATATCCAGCTCTGATTTATCTCCTTCAACGAATACGTGATGTTTCCATCAACAGCATAGCTAACATGGACGTATAATAGAGGTGTATACAGGGTTCCGTTGATAAGCAATATGGAATTATCTATTATCTTATAGCTACTAATTACTAGTCTGTAGTTTTTGACACTATCCGAAGGATACACATATAATGTTATAAGTACACCATCTGCATCAATCTTCATTATAAAAGGTCTGTTATAGATTTCCACTGTATCTAGCCATACTATACGGTTTACAGGGTAAGAATAAATAGTAGCCTTTCCAGAGCTGCATATCTGAAATATATAGCCATTCACTAGATTAATGGGCATAAATGAAATAACGATTATTGTTAAAAAAACAATAGATGCTAAGGCTATTCTATGGGCCCTCATTTCAGCTCCCCCAAGATCTGTATACTATTCCTTCTATTACTGCCTCCGAATGAAGCAGCTTTGTATTGCTATAAGATAACTGTCCGTTGATATATTCCGCATAACTAACTTTTGCATCGCAGTATTCATATGCTTCTCCATAGGGTAATGTCATTGTATACTCGACAGCATAGTATTCTCCTTCTTCATAAGTGTTTTCGATTTTTATACCTCCTCCAAAACCTTCAATAGTTACCTCTAGTTTTAGCTCTGCAGTTGTCGATGAACTAGCCTTTATATAAGATACTTTGTGGACAGTAATGAACCAGAGTTGTCTTTTGATAAGGTCATGATCTTGTATTGTCATTGATATATCTACTTTTACTCTCAAGTGACCTTGTTCATACTCTTTTGAGGGTCCTTTTTTACTTGTCCATCCTCCTGCTGCGTCGTCCATGAATTTAAATACCAGGTTACCTTTATCATCGACATATCCGCTGAAGTGTACAACGGTTGCCGTCGCTATGATGCCCACTCCTCCCCAGTCAAGAGTTGTTGTTACCTTTTTTGTTGCGTCGGTTAGGAATCCAGTGTTTCCATCTGTTATTGGTATTGTTAGTGTTATTGTAGAATCTCGGTCTGAGGGAGATGCATATGTATCGTAGTCTATTTTCTTGGTTAGCCCGAAGCTTTCTTGTTTTAGTGTTCCCTGTGCAAGTGATATTGGTGACAATAGTATTATCGCTATTAGAACTGTACATAACATGTACGTTATTACCCTTGTATGTTTTCCGTTAGTGAATAGTTTTGGTATCGAAGGCACTATTTTCCCCTCCTTTTGCTAGGAATTGGTTCTGAACAGAAAATTGATATATTATTTTTTCATTTGTTTGGTATGTTCTTTGACTAAACATTTAAAAGAGCTACTCTATATATGATTTATCATTATACTGTTATTCTGTATATCATGCCAACTAGTGTGTTGGTTTTGATATTATAGCAAGATCTTAGGTTTGGTATTTTTATTTATTATAGACATATATTACTATCGTGGTGCTGGTCATGGATATTTGGATAGGACCTTGTGGCGAGAAGATCGGGCACTACGAGATTATTGAGGAACAAAAAGTTCCTGATGAAATGGGTACGAAGACCTATGTTAGGTGGTTGATCAAGGAGGATGACGGTGCTAGAGCATTTGCTATGAGACTATTCACAATAAAGCCTGGAGGCCATAT
>JAADCY010000121.1 GCA_013154205.1 Thermoproteota archaeon
CTAGTCTCTGCTTAGATATAAATTGTATTTCTCTCCGTACTAGTTTTTGATAATAAGTGTTATTGAAGAATCTATATAGTATATAGAGTGTGCATACTGAGATAAGGATACCAGTGATGTACATGAGGATCTCTAGGCCGCCTAGAAGCGTAACAGGCTTATGTATACATAGACCTGGCACTCCATGCGAAAACCTGCATTTCCCAGACTACTTGGTCATACATATGTTCATAGATTATTTAAAGAGGGGAAAGATACCCGAGAAGATAATGCTGGCCTACTACCCTGTAGCTTTTCTCGAAATATTCGATGAAAAAGGAATTGTTGTGGACGCCTACATGCTTAGAAAGGTTAAGATGCCGCTATGGTCTCCACCAATATCTCTCCTACTTAAATCCGTAGAGGAAATAGACACTTCTTCGACACAGGATTTCATGAGGGGCTTAAAGATAGTAAAGCGACTTGCAACAGAGATCTATGCGGGTAAGTACAGCGATATAGAATACCAGGAGATCCCAGGTCTGATAACAGGTGGGCTCAGAGAAATCATTGAAAAACTATTATCAAATGCAACAATATCCGGGTTAACGGGCTTAATACTCGAGCATGACGAGGGCTATCGTAGCACCAAGTATATTTTTATGAGGAGCATAACGGGATACGAGAACTTATTGTCTCTGACCCAGCAAGCCCATCTACTACTTTTCAGGAAATACAAGGAGTGGATCACAAGTATTGTAAAGTACTATGATCAGAGATTCGGTGAACTAGAGCTAAGTCTCGAAGAGACACGCAAAATAGTTGATTCGAACATACAGAGCTTCAGTATGAAGATGAATAATGAGATGAAACACATAGAGGAAAACTATCACTATAGGATCGAGAAGCTCTTGTTTAGGAGCACCCAGATCCAGCGCGAACTAACCGAGATAAAGAAGAGGATCTTAGATCCGACATATGCCGATAAAGAAGAATTGCTGAGGGAAGAGCTTAGGAGATTGGAGAAGGAGAGAAAACTCATTCTGAGGGAAATAGAGGATCTTAGGAGGGAGGCTGAGACAGAAATTGATCTTGTTAAAAAGAAGTACTATAGCCTTATAAATAAGGAGCGAAACAAGCTGCAGGTTCTGGTTAAGGAGAAGAGGAACATAGAGCGTGAAATGCGGGGGAAGGTAAACAGGGTATATACAATGTTTAAGGATGTCGAGAAACGTATTGATTACATATCCTCTAAGCTCGCGGTTTTCCGTAAATTATATGAAGATGAAATGATCCATAGTCCCGCCCTAGGTGAGTCACTCTATTACTTCGTATTCATTGTTGCTTCAAACAGCAAAGATGTATGGCTTACCCCATACTATGATGTTGTAGTAACGGATAGAGGCCTCAACATATACGAGATCAAGACGATCAAGAAAATTATGGGCGGGATCAAGAAGAACCTAGTTAGAACAATGAATAGCGATGAAGAACGCCCGGTCTACAATCTAGAGGATATTCTCGATAAAGAAAAGGCGAAACAGATTATCGAGGCGTTTCTCGAAAGGCTTGGACTAAACAAGCGTTATGAGGATAAAATAGATGGGTTTGTAGGGAAGTTTCATGGAGGATAAAGCTGGAAATAATGAAAAAACATGTTTTAATAGGAGAAACGTATACGCGCTTAGCCTTACAAGTCTATTAACAGATATTAGTAGTGAATCCGTATACGCCGTACTACCATTCTACATCTTATCCTTGGGATATGGCCGAGACATCGTGGGATTTGTCGAGGGACTCGGCGGTTTTCTCGATAGCTTGATGAGGCTTGCCAGCGGTCATTTATCGGATCGTATTAGGAGGTACAAATTACTCGCATCAATAGGATATTTCATATCATCTATATCCAAGCCATTCTTCGCCCTAGCACGTTCCTGGCCTTTAATAGCATTGATCCGCGTCTTGGACCGGGTGGGGAAAGGAATTAGAACATCGCCACGTGACGCACTATTATCGTTTAGTACTTCACCTGATTATAGGGGGAAGGCTTTCGGCCTTCATCGTAGTCTTGACACCATGGGAGCCATAATAGGACCGCTACTAGCTTTTCTCATCCTACCCGTGCTCGGATATAGCGGCGTCTTCATTTTCAGCATAGTTCCAGGACTACTAGCTGTACTTACAATTGCTGTTGTTGTCTCTGAAAAGAAGCTATGTGTTAAGATAACTAGCTATAAAGAAAAGAAAATGACGAGGAGCATCCCATTATCTAAGATGTACTGGTTATTCCTCCTATCGGTAGGAATGTCTGGATTAACAGGGTTTGGTCAGGCATTCCTACTTGTTAGATCCGTAGAGCTAGGATGGTCTAAAGAGTATAGTCTGGTCTTCCTCATGATATCAAACATAGTTTATGCCTCGATAGCGTACCCGGTAGGTATTATAAGTGATAGAATGGGTGATAAGAGGCATTACCTATATCCAGTTGTCTTCATAATAACATTCATTACCGGCGTAGTGCTCACTGTGTCGTCATCCCCTGTTGCAGCGATTGTATCATTCGTTCTCCTCGGAGTCTATATGGCTTTCAACGATACATTAAGAAGAATTATTACTGGCCTACTCCTACCAGTAGAATCACGTGGTGCCGGATACGGATATATGCATGGAGTATATGGTTTCGCCTACCTTACCGGAAACATTGTCCTAGGCAGACTCTACCAGTTATACGGTGCAGGGATTGGTTTCACCTACATGTCGTTTATGGCGCTGATAGGTTTTATGGCGGCGTTATTGTTCACGGCATCATATAAGCGCTCAATTCTTAACCGTATATAGCGGATTAATAATTGAATAGGTGACTAGCTATGGTCACAAGCCTAAAGGGAAGACACTTCCTAACACTAGCTGATTTTACGAAGGAAGAACTAGAATTCATGCTTGACACTGCGAGAATGCTTAAGGAACGATATCTCGCCGGGGAGAGGATAATCCCTGTTCTGCGTGGAAGACACTTGGCGCTTCTCTTCGAGAAGCCGAGTACACGCACGAGGATAAGCTTCGAAACAGCAATGCTGGAGCTCGGCGGCGACGCCCTATACCTCAACTGGAGAGACCTACAGCTAGGCAGAGGTGAGACCATAGAGGACACGGCTAGAGTACTGTCTCGATACGTCGACGGCATAATGGCGCGGGTCTACGAGCACGAGAAACTGGTAAAACTAGCCCAGTACAGCCGTGTACCAGTAATTAACGGGCTCAGCGACCTCCTCCACCCGGCTCAAGCATTAACCGATATCTATACCATAATGGAGAAGAAAGGCAGGGATCTAAGGAAATTAAAGATAGTGTTTGTAGGTGATGGTAGAGATAATGTTCTCCACAGCCTCATGCTGGGTATAGGGATTCTGGGAGGCAAAATAGTGATCGCTAGCCCGGAGGGGTACGATCCAGATCCGAGTGTCGTAAAACTATTCGAGGAAAAAGCCGTTCCTAACGGTGGCGAATATGAGATCATAAGAGACCCTGTAGAAGCTGTGAAAGGAGCAGATGTAGTATATACAGATGTATGGGTTAGTATGGGTCAGGAATCCATGAAGGAGAAGAAAATACGTGATCTAAGCCCATACCAAGTCAACAGGGAACTCATGAGCTATGCGAAGCCAGACGCTATATTCATGCATTGCCTCCCAGCTCATAGAGGGCAAGAAGTCACTGACGATGTTATAGATGGTAAATGGAGTGTCGTATGGGATCAGGCTGAGAATAGGAAACATGTACAGAAAGCCATACTCGCGCTTCTAATACCTTAACAATGATTGTCAATCCCGTTGAACAATCTATGCAAGGTACTGTCGTACAATATTTTTATATTCTATCTGACATACCCTTGAAATCCAGAGATAAACTATTGCATTAAATTAATGGTTTGCCTACTACTTCGGCTTATGGGGGAAAAGAATGTCCCAAGAATTCGAGAAGCTTATCACAAAGATCTATGAGGCCCTTGATAAGAGGCCCGGATTATCAAAAATCCTTACAGCAGTCTTCTTAGCAGTCTTCGCCGGAATAGGAATATATCTGCGTGCCCTTCCCGCTATAAGATGGGGTCTAGAACTACATGCTAATGACCCATGGATCGAGTACTGGCAAGCAAACTATACATACTACCATGGACCCCTGAGCTGGTATACACTGACCCGCGCCAATCCAGCCACGCATCTCTTCTGGTATCCGTGGGGAAGAAACTTCGTATTATCAGCTTATCCCGGCCTACCAATATGGACCGCCCTAACATACTATATAGCTGGTGCTTTCGGCCTAACTGTTAAGGCATGGGTAGCTCTACAACCACTCGTATTTGCCGGTATAACGTTCATAACGTTGTTCTTCGCTGTGAGGGAGATAATGGATGGAAGCAATATAGCGGGATTAATGGCTGCACTGCTCTACGCCGTAGTGCCGGCCGCTAGTGATAGAACTATAGTGGGTTTTGTCGAGAAAGAAGGTGTTGCAATGGCTATGGTATTTCTATTCCTATTCTTCTACTCAAAGCTTATGAAGACCTATAAGCGTAGAGACGTTGATACCAAGAAAAAGATATTGTATCTGGTACTAGCTGCTCTAAGCATGGCATCGGTAGGATGGTTCTGGGGAGGATTCCTCTACGTATGGGCAGGCCTGATAGTCTTCATGATACTATACCCGTTATTCGCATCCAAGGAGATAACAGCTGATTTCCTAAAATACAATATTGCACTAGTACTATTATCGCTGTTCTTCGTATTAGCCGCTCCCTCAATACCGGAAGCTCTAGACATGTATCCGAGATTCAGTGTTAAGAGCCTCGGCGTCTTGCTTCTCGCATCACTGATTTTACCCATAATGTATTATCTACTGGCCAACTCCAAGTATGTTAAGAAGAGAATACTTACGCCTGGCCGCTACTTCCTAATACTATTGTTTGGCGTTATAACCGGCATAGTATTGGCTGCTAAGGGTATATTGCCGATAGGCGGTAGAATTGCATGGGCTCTGGGTCTGAGATTCTTCGGTGCATCACCGCTGACCCAGAGCATTGCGGAGCAACAACCTGCCCTCGTGGCCAAGGGCCTACTAGGAGTACTTACAGCGTGGGGTACGGGTACCTATGCATTGTTCTTCGTGTCACCACTAATACTTGCTATTGTGGGAGCATTCTATCTACTCTATAAGGGGCGTGCCGACAGAGTTTATC
>JAADCY010000230.1 GCA_013154205.1 Thermoproteota archaeon
AATGGAGAGAATGAGCCTTGACTAGTATAGAGGAAGCAAGCAAAATATTTGACTCCGCTTTGATAAAGGCCAGGATAACCCTCATCCAGGAGCCTGTCCTGAGCCGAAGCGGGCCCGCTGCTTGTGAATGGATAGAAAAGAAGTGGATAGATTCGCTCCCTAAGGGATTCTATAAGGTCGTAGTAGGATTTGAGACCGAGGCCGGAGAAGGGGAGGCAACAATATATATTCTCGGAGGAACAGTCATAGCAGTCATAACAAGTATTTCAGGCCAGAAAATATACGGGGAACAAGCCTGGAGCATAATCGAAAGTTTAAGGGAAAAGTGCAGTGCGAAATGGGTCGACATATACAAGATACCCGAAGATATCCTCCTAGATATTTTCAAGGACAAGAAGATCCCGCGCCCCGAGAAAACCGAGAAGGAAGCACCAAAACCAGTCCCGAGGAAGGAAGAGGAGAAGAAAGAAGAGAAGCCCGAAAAACCACCAGCTAAGCCCGTTGAGAGAAGAGAGGAGAAGCCGCCAGCACAGAGGAAACCCGAGAAGAGAGAAGATGCTAGACCCGCCGTCGATCTTGAGAAAGAAATGAAGAACATATTAATAGACTTGGGATTCACCCCGATATCAGTAACGATCAAAAGGGAGCGCGATACTTGCTCCATAGATGCGGTAATGGAGCCTGTAACGCCATGGCTAGACCCTGAGGTAATGCTGTATGCATTGTTCTCCAAATACGTCGAGATATACGGCTACCCGACACGCGCTAAGCTGAGCATTAGTTTCGGCGACTATAGGAAGGAACTTGTGCTCGAGAGAAGGGAGGACATGTATGCTGCGAGAATAGCTGGTGCGACAATAATAATGGCTAACAAGGAGGACGTCACCATCAAGAGCGTCAGCTACAGGGCAACCATGGATGGAGGACTAGAGATAACGTTTGCACTTACGAAGGAGTCGTGGAAGCTAGCCGATATAGAATCTGTGTTCAAAAAAGTATACAAGCGTGTAGCGAGATATTGGCGTGGAAAACTCGTTTTTATTATTAAGAAGGGAGGATTGTTTGGAGGATCAATTAAGATAGACGTATGAATAGAGTTCTAGCTACTTCCTCCTATCCTCTTTAATCCCTATACATAGGAACTAGATATGATGATGTAGACCAGTCTTACTTTGGAAGTGATATCTATGGATAGTGTTTACTCTACTGTATAGTAGTTCTCGCCGCTGGCCTCAGCAGGAGATTCGAGGGAAACAAGCTTCTCTACATGTATGACGAGTAAATCCCTTGTTAGAATAACTGCTGAGAACGCCTGGGAGGCGGGAGTAGGCCCTGTAATTGTAGTAGCCGGGCATATAAGAGACGAAGTTAGAGAAGCATTGAAGATCTCCAATACCATGAAGTATACGATTGCGAATGCCGTAAGGGATGGCGGAAAGCGCCAAGGCAGGAGTAGATTATGTGATAAAAGAGATCAGAGAATACGATGGTGTATTTATCACGCCCCGGCGATACTGTATGGATGCATCCCCTGGTCTACAGGTTCCTCGCAGAGAGGCACTATGAAGCACACGTAGTCTCTACGAGATAGTTGTTGCTTCACATATGGGGCGTCTAGGCCACCTATATTGTTCTCGGCTGAAATAGTACCTGAGATCATAGGTATCTCCGGGGATAGGACTTAAGGAACTAACAAGGAAATACTCTGGGGGACTTGGTATTTGAACTATTGTTTTCCGGAATAATCATGGACCTAGACACGTATTATAACCTTTATAGGGTTAAATACTTTACGAAGAAATAACGCGGCCGTTCTATGGAAACCTTTACAGATGAGTATGGCGAATACTTATTTCTTCACGGTGTATATCTTTGTGCAGCATGGTATTCGTTGATAAATAGAACACGTTGCTGGGCATGAACGTATTCACTAAGAACAGCGATAGAGAACCTAACGAAGCACAGATCACCGAGTGCATTTCCCGTATGAAGTATCAATGGTCAAGCTAACATATGGTGAATACCCCCAGGCAAGAAAAACGTATGCGGTGATGATCTCCAGGCCTTGATGGACTTACGGAGCTGAGATAATGGTCAACGAATACGGGTTAACGATAGGCAATGTAGCCGTCTTCACTAAGGAGCCATATAGCGAGAAAGGAATAATCGGAATGGATATTCTCCGCCTAGCGCTCGAGCGTTGCCGAGACGTTAAGGAAGCCCTTGACTTCACAATCCAACTCATAAAGGATCCAGGGCAGGGAAGAAACTATGCCTATGGAAAGAAGCTTAGGTATCATAATAGCTATCATAGTTGATCTCGATCAGTCCTTGCTTCTCGAGAATGCCGGAAAACCTTGGGCTATGAAGAGGATTGTCGGGTTCTACACTGTTTCGAGCGCTTTGACCATAGATAATGATTGGGACATGTATAGTGATAACCTTGTCGAGTGCGCTAGTAAAAGAATATATGTGCACCGGATCAATGTTTAGCTTCGCCAGGTGTTATTCAGACAGATTATACGCGTGGATCGCTCATGGAAGAGAACGTAGGAAGACAACGACCGAATATCACGTCCAGCACATCCCGAGGATGCGTCTAAACCATCTTACAGAACTACTTAGACTCCATGAGAAAGAACCCTATATGCCGTGGAAGGGCTCTAACTATGACATATGTATGCATTATGATAGATTGATAAGACCTAGCTAGACAGCATCGCTAATGATGGCCTTGGTTGGGCGTGAGAAACAATTGGTCCTATCAATATTCTCATCGATCCCCTATTTATCAATGTTTGAACTGTTAAGCCTTACAGCAAAGTTAGATTTATTACCAAATCATCCCACTACGAATAAGTATAGTCGAGAATCCTACTGGTGGAAGAACGAAAGGATTAGACGAAGGCTAATACTTAGCTATCCACAACTAGACAGCTATCGTGAACGACTCTACGATAAAGAGAATGCCTTAAGGGCTGGCCTCGAGTTAGGGTGAACAGAGAATTGAAGAGCATCATTATCCGAAGAATATTGTTCCCAGTATCATATATTGTTATGATAATATGTTCTCTTAACGGCTCTAGACTACTTGTTCTTCAGCCAGCCCTCACCATATTCGGAGGCCTGCTATTCATCTACTCGCTCATGCAAATGATAAGAATACATAGTCTATTCCCCGAGAAACACGAGAAGCCAGAGGATTTCCCCATACTTCTTACAAATGGCCCTTACAGGCTCTGTAGACACCCCTTCTATTTTTGGACAATTATGAACTTGTTAAGCATACCATTAATACTAGGTAGCATTCCAGGCGTAGTGTCCTGGACAGCCGTATTCCCGCTCTGGATAATACTGATGAAAGCTGAGGAGAAAGAACTCATAATGTACTGGGGGAAGCAATATATTGCCTATATGGAGAAAACACCGATGCTTCCAACGTTCAATAGTTTTAGAAAATATCTTAAGATGAGGCGGAAGGATAGAAGTTTATGACGAGCGTTGCATCTATTGCAACAATGAAAACCATGATGGAGTCTATATCCTTGATATCCTCTAATAATGGCACATGTTCTACAGTATCTATTATACCACCAGTTGATCCATTAACATATATTGATGGAGCAATCTCTTCCTTAATAACAGGTCTTTTCTTATAGTGAATAGTTATTCTTGCAAACAGTATTTGGGGTAAGCCACTGTATATATGTAGCTTTATATAGAATGTTTTGTTTATGATACTTATATAGTAATGTAGGCCGAGAATCCCTACTGTATAATTTGATGATACAACTAATCTGTTATTAGTATAATTGAGACGAATGCTTAAGACGTCAGACAATGTATAGTTTGCACATATCATTAGACCGGAGTAGCCATCGAAAGTCTTGTTGACCATTAGTATGGGCCAGTCTGATGGTGTATTCTGAGCGGTAAATATGTATGTGTGATCATCTACGGTCACAGTGATCTGTATAATACCTATCTTGTTTGTTGGCCTTACCACGACTGAATACTTAGTTCCATTGATTATTTCCGAGCCTTGTAGACATACAAACACGTATCTGTTGCCTTCTTTATGAAATACAGGATTGACTATTATTTGTAGATATTTCTTTGTCTGATTTCTTGTCGGAGCTATTTTTCTGTTAATCCTATTGACCAATACTTATATACTAGTTTCCAGAACCAGTCTGGTATTCCATTAGTTTGCCCTACTTTAGTATCGTAGGAGAGGACTAGAGGCGGTGTTATAATGTTTAGTACAATTTTTGACGCGATGAATTCTGCGAATACCGTTATCCATTCGCGAGGTTTATATGATGATATATCGAGCACTGCGTTTGACCGTATTAATTTGAAGATTTCGCTCATACTTACATAGTTCTTATTCCCCGGCAATGCGAGCCATGAGAAAGTCTTGCTAGTTATATCGCCGTCAATTACTAGTTTTATTGTTAGACGAGTATAGTTCAACGTTATATTGTCGTATAGATGAGCCAGAGTCAACATTAGCTTATCTGTTATCGATGTCCATTTAGGCCTGAATGGTGGAGGCAACGACTTATAGTCTTTGTCGAGGCCTATAAAGTACTGTATGAACCAGTAATAGTCTATTTTCTCCCTGTATGGATCCATTCCAAGGATAGGTATCCCGGGATCTACGATCAGGTTCTCCGTGAAGCCTCCTTTGGTGAGTAGCTTTAAAGGTATTTTGGCCGTATCGACTAGAGGGACTAGATACTCTTTTTCTCCATCGCCATCGATATCTTCTATAACTTGTATTCCTTTCTTTATGTGGAGGCTTGATGGTATTATGAGCCCTGATAATGAATGGTTTATCCCGGTACGTGGGTCTACTCCGAACATGTCCACCGCTACTAGGCCTAGAGAATCCGCAAGGAAGGCCGTTGCGTAGGCATAGTCTTTACATACACCCCTTTCTGTTAGGCGAAGAGTTATAGGTGTTTCATAGTTTTTCGTTATGGGATAATACATTACTCCTGGAAGAACAATCGCCTTGATCAGCCTCGGCAATACATCGGCGTACATGGTTTTTAGATCTATTCTAGGCGGTAATGTCTTGTTCAGACAGTAGTATATTGCTGGGGATACCAGGAAGACCCAGTCCATCTTCTCCTGGATTAGCCTAATGGGTTTTGGCCAGTCTTTTCCGAAAACCGGCATATCGATTATGGCTAGAGCGT
>JAADCY010000101.1 GCA_013154205.1 Thermoproteota archaeon
CTGATGGTGTAAAAGGCTTGGTCGACTGGATAGCGGTAAGAAATGATCTCCTCTCCGGTAAACCCGTACTGGTTTTCGATAGTGCTGAGAGAGAAGCTGAGACAGACATGATATTTTATGCTGGCGTAATAGATCCTGGGAAAATAACTTATCTAAGAAAGAATGCTGGCGGACTAATATGTTTTGTATCTGGAAGCAAATTTAGAGAAGCTCTCCAGTTACCCTTCATGACGGAGATCTTGGCCAAACACCCAGTGCTACGTGAGATAAGCACTAGGAAGCCTCGATATGGTGATCCCCCCGCCTTCAATGTCTGGCTTAACCACGTAGATACTAAGACAGGGATCAACGATAACGATAAAGCCCTAACGATCAAAGCCCTTCATAAAGTCGCGGAGTTGGTGTATAAGGGCTTCACAACAGAGGCGCTTGAAACATTCAAGCGTGAATTCTATGCTCCAGGACACGTACCCCTGCTCACATCACGTGGAATCGCCAATAGGCGTGGCCATACAGAGCTCGCAACAGCTCTAGCACTGATCACAGGGCTAACACCAAGCATGGTCATAGCCGAGATGCTGGCTGAGGGAATAAGCCTTCCATACGAAGATGCCCAGAGATACGCTAGGAGAAACGGCTTGATGTTCATCAACGGATTCGATATTATCACGGAGGCTGAGAAGAGGGGCTTCCTCTATGATTAAGATAGGCGTGGTTGACACGACGTTTTCGAGAGTAGATATGGCGAAATACGCGATAAAAGTGATACAGGAACAACTTCCCGAGGCAAAGATTATCAGATATACAGTGCCCGGCATCAAAGACATACCTGTTGCCGCCCGCAACCTCATAATGAATGAAGGCTGTGAAGCAGTGATAACACTAGGATGGGTTGGCGCTAAACAGGTTGATAAATACAGTTATCTAGCCATGAGCACCGGCCTCATTATTCTACAGATTATGACGGGTAAGCACATTATCGATGTAACAGTGCATGAGGATGAGGCCGACGACCCGGATAAGCTGTTCGAAATAGCCAAGAACAGAGCTATGGAACACGCTTTAAACCTTGTAAAACTAATTAGACATGGACGAGAAGCACTTACAAGATATGCTGGTCAGGGCCTCAGACAGGGCCTGCCTGATGTAGGTCCGTTAAAAACATAGGTGGTGTTCCCAGGATGAGCGTCAAAATAGGTATTGTCGTGGCTGAGTTCAACTATGATATAACGTACCTAATGCTTCAGAAAGCCATAAACCATGCGAAATTCCTAGGAGTTGAAGTCCCTGTAGTTATAAAGGTTCCCGGAACATATGAGATCCCCTTCGCGGTCAAGAAGCTGTTGGAAATGAAAGAGATAGACGGTGTAGTAGCCCTAGGAGCAGTAATCCAAGGAGAAACCAAGCACGATGAACTAGTAGCTGGTCAAACAGCAAGGAAAATGATGGATCTAATGATAGAATATGGTAAACCAGTAGGTCTAGGGATCATAGGCCCTGGAGCAACTAGGATGCAGGTGATGGAGAGAATAGAGGATTATGCTAGGAGAGCCGTCGAGGCCGTAGTGAAAATGATTATGAGGACGAATAAGCTCGGAGAAATACAGCCTAGATCAGGCGAGACAATAATCATTGAATAACTTATACAGAAACGCTTGTTACATATAGTGCTAAGCGGGTCGAAGGTCTTTTGCCCCGTATAACGCTGATAAAGCTCCTAGAATACAGGGAGTGGACAGAGACTCTAGGCTATGATAGA
The DNA here is from genome assembly GCA_013154205.1 of Thermoproteota archaeon. Lineage (GTDB taxonomy): Archaea > Thermoproteota > Thermoprotei_A > Sulfolobales > Desulfurococcaceae > JAADCY01. Next base: position 1,760 of record JAADCY010000101.1, read on the forward strand.
GAATGGAGAATACAAGAGCTACAATCAAATCTTTACTCGAGCTTACAGAGGATGTTCTCTAGGAGAGGAGGATTCGTAATACCCTTACGGTACGATTATTTCATTGCTCTTAGTAATGGTTTCAAAGAGAAGGATCTCGAGGAAATACTTACCGATATAGAGCCCTTATCGCCTATGGGTGTCAGGATAGTTTCGCTGGTGCATAGAAAACCTTTTACAGCACAATTAATAGCTACTAGGATCGCTGAGAGAGAAGATAGAAAACTCATATATATAGAAGGAAAGGAGGACCCAGTAGCCGTTGTACACGTTGATTTCAATAATATAACGAGAACAACTATTCAGACAAGTGTGTTCGAGACCTATGTTAAGATAATGAATGTGTATAGCGAGATAACAAGAGCGGCAATCAGACTAGGCGGTATAACGGGTTATCTAGGCGGGGATAACATGATAGTTGTCCTGAGCACTGAAGCCATTAATGATCTACTGGCACTCTTGCCGACGTATCTTAAAGCGGGTGTCGGTATCTCCATTAATCCTAGAAAAGCTCTTGAGCTATCTGCAAAAGCCTTAAGCAACATAAGGACCAATAGAGATAGACAAGTGCTTATTCTCTACGACGATGTTCCACGATAAGAACGATAATAGCAAATAGTGCTGCTATAAGAATAAATATATTATTCATTAACCATTTGAAGACTATCGAATTTCCTTCTAGTGAGCCTTTTTCTCCACTAATTGTTAACGTATTGCTTGGAACACTTGTATTATTCCCAGATACGGTCTTTCTCGTTAAATGTGCTGTTGTAGATGTAGTGTTCGTGCTCACTAATACTGAGACATGATTCGTAATGGTAACCCTATGGCCTCCCGGATCCGTGATTGTGATAATGAAGCTCATGTTGACGATCCTTTCACCGGCAAAATAGGGCCGTTGTATGTAATACCATATCGTTACATTCAAATACTGTGAATAGCCGTGGCCGCCTAACACCGTTTTTATACCTGGCTTGAACTTGCAGATTCCCAGATTGCATTTCTCAAGATTTATAGATGCGTAGATCCTATCTAGCGGTGTTGATAAACCATCTCTTATTTGTAGCTTTGTTTCTGCCCGGATTATACCTATAGAGGGATCGTATTTGCCTATGTAACTTATTATCTTGACTTTCGGAGGTAGTAGGTCGATATAGACATTGGAGGGAATACCTTTGAAACTTCTAGACATATTATCAGTTTTAATCTGTAGATTATACTTGTCTTGGAACACCTTGTTGCTAGACCATAATAGTAAGCGGCTCGTCCTGTTTCCATCGATTAGAGCTAGACCATTATTGAAACTCGTATTGTAGACTATTATGTTATTGTAAAATAATATTAGATTCCCTGATAATTTGTCACCGTACTCATCAGTGATCTTTATCGTTTTGTAGAGTGTGGTGTACGGTAATTTGATCTCTAGTAGATAATTGTTCTTCGCTTCTTCAAGGTCAATAACTTTTTGTCTACTGTATATCGCCCCGTATATGTTGTACTTTATCGTTAAATCTAGTCTTAGCGAACCAGATAATGGTCGAGGGACTCTGATTACACATGTACCCGTTCTATTTGTTTTGCCTATATATGTATGCATTATATCGCTGCTGGATATAACGGTAATAGTCGCATTAGGTAGAGGCCTATTGTCCAGTAGCACGATATGAAAGGTTATTTGAACATAATTGTTTGGAGAAGCATAGTAAATATTCAAACCAGCGATACTCGATATAACTATTATGAGCAGCAGACAGAAAACAAAGATCCTCAGCCTAATCACCGGCTCAGTCATTATTACATAGTAGTCGCATCTATACATGTTTTCTTCAGCAAATGGGGCGCGCTCATCCCTCTAATGGTCGCCGGTAATACCATTCATCACTGGAAAAATAATTATTTGCAATTCAATTATCAAGTTTTACTTTTCATCAGCTCGTTAATCCTTGGCATAGTTCAATAACATTTCTAATTTAATCTATCGCTGGTTTGCTTAGGACTTCTATTTGTTCTTCAGCCTTATTTTTCTTTGCAAGTTCTATGTAAACACCTATTATTTTCATACTCTGTTTGATCTCTTCATCAAATCTACACTCACTCGTGATTCGAGTCCCATTAATAAGCGTCACGACGATTCTCTGATGACGTGGTTTTTCACAGGGTTCGACACGAGCTTCTTTAACGAATCCATTCATAGCAAGCGCTTCTATGAATCTTGGAGGACAATTATCGCGGCAGACAATATATTGATCGATCGACTCTATATTCATCGCCCCTCATCTCGACCTCAATATTATTCTGAACACATTAGGTAAAAACATAGCCTAATTATTACGGTCACCGATAAAATAGTTAGTTGGACAGTTAAAATACTGTCTCAGAAATATTATCTTATTCTAACACCAAACTTATTGGAACGTACTCTCCTTATTTTTACACCGAGCTCTTTTGCTTTCTCCACAGCTTCGGCGGTAATCTTTGCGCCACGCCCATAGAGGACTATGAGAGGCTCTAGCCCATGTGCCTTTACGATCTTAGTTATCTCTTCGATCTTCTCAGGGGTTATCGTAGTTTTACCCGAGAATATAAAGCCGCCGTATCTTCTCCCCTGTCCTGACGCTATAAAATCAATTCCTTTTATTGGTGGCTTGACAGTCACGTTATACCCTGCAGCAACATATCGTCCGGCTACTTTGCCCACCAACCCATATCTTTTCGCTATTTTCTTTATTGTGAATATCTGTCTACCAGTCGTCATGATAACCACCAGTCTTTCTATCAATCCTCATTGGCAATATAAATCTATACTACTCCCACTAACAGTCCTTTCTTTTTTAAGCAGAAAACTTGCCATCTATGAAACGGACATACGTATTATTGGAGGCTGAATAGTAATGGCCCAGTTCGATCTCTTTGGCACACGTGAACCAACAGTTGGTGAGAAAATCAAGAGCTTCTTCAAGAACGATAAGGAGCCGCTGGAGAAGAAGGCTATAATGGCTCACTACAGGATAAAGACCGCGATTGGCCGTGTAAGGAGCTACATAGACAGGCTCAGCCAGAAAGACAGAGAGTTATTTGAGCGTGTTGTAGAAGCTCTTATGAAGAGGGATGAAGCAAGAGCGAAAATGTATGCTAAAGAAGTATCTGAGATCAGGAAGATATCAAAGCAGTTATTAATGGTAGAATACGTGCTCGAGCATGCAGCTATTAAGCTTGAGACATTCATGATATTCGGCGGAGCAATAACCGAGCTAAAACCAGTACTGGCCGTAATGAAGCAGGCCGTAGGAGTGCTGAGAAGTGTGGCACCGGACATATGGATAGACCTACAGTACGCTATGAGGGAGCTAGAGGCATCACTAGGTGCAGGAATAGCGGATATGAGCACACAGTTCGACGTAGGCC
>JAADCY010000209.1 GCA_013154205.1 Thermoproteota archaeon
ACCAGCTAGACGATGATTACCGTAGCATCTATCATAGATGTGTGGACGGCTCACTACTAGACTGCTACAAGCTACTCCTCGTAAACCCACGTGTCAGGTTCCAACTACAAGGCAAGAGGTGCAACAGGTGCGATTACATCCCCCTACTACCAGGCACCTACCTCTTCCAAGTAGACCTCATAGAGAACAGACGCCTCAACAACGAAGAGAAAAGATTAATCATCGACGCCTTTAAACTAGCACTAGGTATAAGTGGGATAGGCAGAGGAATAACAAGAGGATTCGGAAAACTGGCACTATATAACGTAAAAAATGACAATTTAATTAATATAACAGAAACCCTCCAACAATATCTTGTAGAATTATCTTTAAATAATTATTTACAAATACCTAATTATTATTTGCCCGTTGCCTATCGTGAAATTTTATTAGATAATAAGTGTACATTGTTAGTAAATAATGAACAATCTTGTGCTACAGATATTTGTTTTAATTATATACAAGTTAGTGCAAGGGATATGTTCTGGTCTCTTCCACTTTTACAATCCATTAATTATCTAGTACTACGTGACATTTTAGCTAATATTATAATAAATTACTATAGTATTAGAGCATCTGGCTCAGATGATCTAAAAGATTTGCTTTATTATCTATTTTGGGGTTTACCTAGAGGTAGAGCAAAGCATTATTGTATTAAAATACCTCGTCATTGTCCAAAGGCGAAACGTGATTCGAGGCTTTTGTCGGGAATTTGGTTTGTACCCGCAGTGTATCCAGAGGGTTCTACTATAGGAGCAAAATTAATAATATTATCTTTTAGTATAAAATGTCATATATTTAAAATAGATATTTTAAACGAAGAGAATAGGTGTTTCCAAAAAGCTTCTAATATTACAGAAGCTGGGTTACAACTTTTTAACAGAACCAGAAGAGGAAATAACTATAAGATCAATTATGTGAATATTATTGATATTTATAATAATATATTGACCGGTTAATAAGGGTGGGGTTATTGAGGTTTAGTGCGCTTTTGGATGCGGTTGGGAGGGTAGACATAGATAGAGAACATAAGAACAAGGAACTAGTGATTAGTGAGATAGTTGATTCTATAGGTAGGCGTTGGGCTGTTCTCCGTAGTGTGGGGCTTCCTTGGGAGGGTGTCTGGGATACCTTGAAAACGGGTAGGGGCGGGGGTTGGGTTTTCTTGTTGGTGAGGGCTCGGGCTGTGTATCGTGTCCGGGTTGGCGGCGTGGTTCCTGGGGCCCGGTTTGGGGTTGTGTTGCACCCGGTCTGGGGGGTGCCGTATATTCCGGGGAGCAGTGTGAGGGGGGCGGTCCGCTCCTACTATTGCAACCTCCTCTCCGAGGGGGGTGATGAGTGTAGCGGGGCTTGTCTTGAGGCCCTGTTTGGGGCGGCTAGTGACAGGGGCAGGGTGGCGGGGTGGTCGGGCCTCGCGTTCCTCGACGCCTTCCCCATAATGGAGGGGCCTGAGGGGCTGGTGGTAGGGGACGTCATAACCCCGCACTACCGGTTCAACGAGAAGAGGCTGGAGCATGAGTGGGATGCAGAGCCGAAGCCTGTGGTGGGGGTGAGCGTGGGCCGGGGGACCCGGATAGGCTTCCCCCTCCTCATCCACAAGCCCACCCTAGAAGAAAGAACCAGTAGCCTATCGGACGAATGTATACCCAGAGAGCTAGACAGGGTCCTCGAGCAGGCAGACCGGCAAGGCCTACGCGAACAGTGGGGCAGAGGAGTAATACTAATATCAAAACTCTTCACAGATACGATAACAGACTATGGGGTGGGGGCGAAGACCCGGCGGGGTTACGGTTACTTCCGGATAGAAGAAATCGAGGTAGCGTAGAGGGGGCCTGGGGGATGACGGCGCCAAGGACCAGGGAAGAACTACTCCTCGCGAAGCTGCTCGCACTACTACATGACCCGCCAACCAAGCCAATCTCAATAACACTACTAGGAAGTAGGTTAAACGAATATTATTCGGAGCCGGATACCGAGAGCTACTGCCTGCGCTATCATATTTTAGAGGACCCATGCTGGAATAAAGCAAAAACCCACGAAAAAGTAGCAGTGAACATCGCACGTAATTATCAATGGCTTCTAGAGCTTATAGAGCGCATAAAGATCGCTCATCCAAAGAACTCTCTTGGAAGCTATGTGCATAATCTCGATGTCCTAGCTTCCTCTATAGAAAGATATCACATAAGCATTCTGGAACATACACGCATACAACGTAATCAAGGAAATAATCGTAGACGTTACGGTAGATATCAAAGTAGAAGAACCAGAGAATCCAGTACATATTTAAACAGCTCCTTTATTCATGGATTGTTGAACATATTTTACCCCTCAAGCCTACTTAGGGGAAGAAAACATAACTATAAAGGTATACTTTACAAATTAAGTTCTGACGAAGACTTAATAGAAGAAATTAATAATATTAATAATTTTATAAATGCAGTAAACAATCTTATAAGAAATCTAAAGACTCCTAAGACCAACGCAAGAGAGCCAGAAATCGCGCTCCACGTCTTTTCAACAATCTATGAACCCCTATGGCACGAGAGGACCAAGGGGTTCTTCTGGGGGCCAGCCGATACTAGGGCTCCTCTCGCCGACCTGTTCGACCACCTCTACGCCTCTGCCATGGCGGGGAACCTGTTGCGCGATACCCTCAAAGAGGGCGACAAGCTTGTTTTTGCAGGGTTCCTAGTCTATTTTGGGTTCCCGCGGATTAAGGAGTGGTTGAGGGCTTCGAGGAAGCTCTCCGACCTGAGCGTCTCCTCCTGGCTCGCCACAGCCCTCCTCTGGTCCACAGTGGAGGAGCTGGTATGGCGCCTAGGCCCCGACATACTCCTCTCACCCTCGTTTAGGTGGAACCACTGGTACGCCTGGACCCTCATGCGCAAGAGGCTCGGCATAGACCCCTCCCAACACCGGGACAACAGCCCGGAGGGGGTGCTACGCCACGTCGTGGAGGACCTGTACGGCCTAGAAGGGGACCCCATCTATGGGTGGGAGCCAGCCTTCACAACACTACTACTACCAATGCTAGAAGAGCCAGACCTGGCCGGCGATGCTACTGGAGAGGTAAAGGATGTCCTGGAAGGGCTGGAAGACGCCCTCAAAATAGAGGGAAGCCGCGCCCAGATAGTAAATGATATAGATTTAAACAATAGAAATACTATCATTAGGATTTTAGAGAAGGCCAGGCTACTAGCGGAAAACTTGTACAACCTGTACAGGGCCAAGTGGAATGCCCTCCTGGACGGACTGGCGACAGGCCAGGGCAACAATAGGCCAAATGAGGAACCCTATATTAATAATAATACTAATCTACTCTTGCAGGCCACCGGTTACGATGATCTTACCAGGAGGGTTGCCAATCTAGTAAGGGATATTCCGCCTCTGGAGCCCCTGATCGTGGTCGTACCCATTATACTTGTCAAGATGAATATACGTAATGGTGGAAGACGTCTAATACGTTACAGTTTTATGATAGGTTTATATTCAAATATTAAAGACCGGTATAGCTTTACAATGCTTCAATGTACAGCTCGGAAGAATATCTCTTGGTATTGTGAAAGGAATGGAGGCTCTGTTGTTGATATTAGGGAGGATGGTTTGGGTGTTTCTGGTTTTGTGGAGCGTGTTTTGAATGATGCGGAGCTTGCTGGCGATGATGGTGTTAAGACTTTCTATAAGATTGTGTATGGTTTGGGCTTCTACGTGTTGTGGCGTGAGGTTTCCCGTCTCCGGGGCGAGGTGCTCCCCGTCTCTTGGGTCCGGGCGGCCCGGAGGGCGAGGCTAGGGGGGTTCTGGAGGACCTGTAGTGTTTGCAAGCATGCTCCTGCTGTCGTCGAGTTTCCGGGTCGTGACACGCCGGAGGGGCCAGACAAGAAGTATGTTGAAGCCGTTGCAAGTCATCTTAAGACAGATACAGATAGAGAAGAGGAAAATAGAAAGATTGCTTTGCGGTGGAGGCCTGTCTTCCGGCCTGGAGAGGCTTTGTGCCCCCACTGCTACGTGAAGCGGATCCTCGGAACTCCTGAAAAGTTCAAGGAAGGGTTCAAGGCCCTAATGGGGTGGGAGCCTAGCAGGGAGCCTGTCTTCCCCTCTACTGATGATATGGCGGGACTGGGGGTGAAGCTAGCGCTCGCCGAGCTCGCCCTCCACGTCCTCCACAATAGGGATCTGGCGGAGAAGATCCTCGAGAGACTCGGGCTCCGCGGCGACTGGCCCGGATGGGTAAGGGAGGTAGCAAAGCTCAGCAGATCGGAAAAGGTAAGCGATCTCTTCGATGGAGACAGAGATGTCACCGGCGGACTCGAGAGGAAAATTAAGGTTCTCATCCGGGAGAGGAGGTGGGTTCCCTGGATCCTCGACGCTAAGCTGAGGAGGGTCCTGGAGGAGCTGGAGGGTTCGGAGGCGCTACACCCTAATGATAGCAGGGTTAAGGCTCTCGTGGTTTTGCTGGTGTTGTTGTCGTTTGAGCTGCAGGATTTGGACCGGCTACTAAGGAATGTTACCGGCGAGTTGCGTGGCTTGGATGCGTTGCTTGCTAAGCTGAGGGAGGCTGTTAGAGGTACGCTACGTGATGGCAAGGTTGGGGCTATTCTTAGGGGTTTGCGCTCTCCTCCCAGGTATTATAGTATTGTGTGGTTCGATGTTGACAGGACGGAGGAGGTGTTTAACGGCCTCTTCCCGCAGTACGAGGAGGATGGCGGCGAGTATATGGATTATCCGCGGTATTGGTGTATGATGGTCGAGGGGCTGTGCAAGGATTATGAGGATATTAGAGATCTATTATGTACATATTGTTTTCATGATTATCAAGAGAGTGTATGGAGGAGTCTCACGTTTATCCGTCAGAATAGTAGTCTCGTGACGAGTGGTGGGGCTAGTCCGGACCCGCTTGTGAGGTTTGCTAGTTTGGCTGGGAGTACGTTGGTGACTCCTGCTCTCCATGTTTCTGTTGCGAGAGCGTTATCGTATACGCTGCATCAGGCGAGGTTGGCGGCGGAGAGGCTGGGCGGGGTCCCCGTGTATCTTGCCGGGGATGGTGGGCTTGTGGTTTTCCCGGGTGTTGTGCCGTGGGAGCTGCTAGAGCTGGAGGAGGGTGGGGGGCCTGTGCCGCGCGTGGCGGGGTCGTGGG
>JAADCY010000223.1 GCA_013154205.1 Thermoproteota archaeon
AACATTGATCGACAAAGTTTTTCATAGGTTGATTGGTAAAACCTACCGCTTTGATCTCTCCTTGAATATTGTATGACATATTCTCATCACCGTTACTCTCAACCACACTTCCTGTGTATGGCGTTGCATCGAGGCTATTTATATAGACGTATGTATTGCCCTGAATATTCTGAGGTCGTGCACCATATGTAAGCCCTGTCAAATCAAAACTGTATGGGTAGCTGCGTATATAGATATCTGTATAATTGGGAGTATAGTTACTACTAATAAGACAACCCGATTGTTCTGTAATACTGTCGGAGTTAGGCACTGTTGTAACTGTTACATCATGTCTAATACAATCTTCTAGATTATCCTGATTGAAATGCGTTTTTAAATGATGTTGTATTAAAGATGTATCCCAATCATATTTTGTCCACTCTTCATCACTGATGTCAAATCGATACTCTCCTATATCCAAAAGAGCATCATGCCTATCCTCCCACGTATTAATAGGATTTGGGTTAATATTAGTTCCTTTGATAAGAGAGAATGTCATGTTTCGATCTTGTGGTACATTGCAGAAAGTAGATGCCTCTGTGATAGAGATAGATCGTGGATCCCATATCATAGATGCGACTTTGAGAGGGTTTTCACTGGTAAATTTTTGTGTATAGCCTTGAACAGCATTACTACTGGTATGGCTTGTAGCATTGATATCGAAACGGTATGGGTACCCAGCAACTAAGTTAATAGGTGTATTGCTATCACCTGTTTGATTGATATTATTTGCAAAGTCTGTGATTACTGTTGAGGTATTATCATCAGAAATGGAAACGATAAATGCTTCAGGACGAATAGCAAAGTTATCACGAGAGCAGATAAAAGCTGTCTTTGAAGCATAGAGACACTCCATACAGTATGTTAACTGTTCTTTATTCATATTAGCAGGACATGCACCACTAATACTCATACTTACATCCCCAGCACACTCACCTGCACCATTGCCTAAGTCTGCAGCATAATCAATATTACTAACACGATATAGCCCTTGATTGTTCTCAATTTGATAGAGTGTACCATTACTCTCTTTTCTCCCTAAAGAAATGCGAAATGCAGCATTTTGTCTAGCAATGCTATAGAATGCTTCAGGGGATGAGAGTGTATCTGGCGCCACCATATGATTGTCAATAGCATTTTGAATATCTTCAGCCGTAAAATTAACACTTGAGACATTTTCGTCAAAAAGTATCCAGACTCTGGGTGTCAATGCACTGTCTGGCTCTTGACATGAGGTTTGGGTTTCATGGTATGCACTAGCATCAATTACTTCTATAGCAACAGCTGTACTGACATTAGTAGGAGTGTCCCAGCTATTATCATCGTCAGGATCACTATAAGCTTTAATTTCAAAATTATCTGCTCTGTTGGCAATTTGTGTATAAATGTTATAATACTCCAAACCTTTTTGTTCAATGTTGAAGGTACCATATAGTGGAGCATAACTAAAATTTCCATCCACACACATTGGAATAGCATTACTGATCTCTAAGTGATAGGGTGACTCAAATACCTGCCCGTCAGGTAGTGTCATGGAGGTGTTAAAGTCTAAAGAACCTACAATAGGCATATCTATGGTAAAGAGTTCAGGAGATAAATCATAGTAGAAGTAGAAGAACTCCTGACTACCTATGGTACCAATCTTGGCTCCTTTAATATAACTATCTGCCTCTTCTTCTACATCAGCTTCCTGTTTTAATGATTCCCCCGGTTTAATTGCTTTGGCACTTCCTAATATGTAACTTGCTTGTGTGGTATCAATGGAGTCAATATTGAGTTTCATTCCTGTAATGATGACATCAGACTCTTCTCTATTTTTTATAAAAAGATTGACGTTAATGGGGTTATTGGAGTAAAGATTACCTTTAATATGAGGCAGTGCTGTACCATTATTTTCTTCTGTAAAGTAGCGATTATCTTGTGCATACCCATAGTCGTAACAGAGATCAGGCATTCTAACATCTGTAACAAACCCAACAACACCCATAATAAGTCTATCGGTATCGGTACTGAATGTAACGGTCGTGGATGTCTGTTCTGTATCAAGTCCATCTGTCATGTGATAGTTTTTAATGGTCATCCCTATAGGGTATTGCCAGTGGTTAGGTTCTCTTTGAATAGGATTTCCGTCTTTATCGGAGATCTCATATGCCCATGCATCGGTATTACCTTTTTCCGGTCCATCTACCTGGTAGACAGTACCATCTTTTTTGGTAATAGAGAGAGCCTCTGGTAGATTTGGGTCGTACTGATCTCCATCAGGATCTGACTCAGTAACAAAGATTGTCATATCGGTATTAAACGGCTGTTTTTTGGGCGTATAGATGTTGTCGATCTCAAAGCTGATGGAGTTTGTATAGGATCCTGTATCTTCAGCATTGGTAGAGCAGTTTTGCTCTTGGGCATAGTCTATACCCCATCCAGCATAGTTAAACATTCCCACATAACCGTCACTCATGGTAATGACACGAGGTTTCCCACCATCAAGTGAGTAGGCAACCTGTAGTGACCATGCGGCCTCTACCCCAGACCACCATAGAAAGCCTACGGAAGCTTGGATGTTACCTAGCCAGTAGGTTCCGTTGGCCGTACCTTGTTGTGCCTCTACCTCTTGTAAAAGTGAGGTGACATCGGTAAATCCTTGGTAGTGGTGTTCATAACGATCAATAGTTTTAAAGGCATAGCTATGTTCAACACTATAGTTATAATCCTCTCCATATCCATAGCCGTAACTAGCACCTTTAGTAGAGTAGGCATTATGCTTTTTAAGATTGATCCAGTAGTGTTCATCAGCAACAATATCTCTATATGTAGAGACATTATCAATGGGGGTACGCAGTTTGACACGGTTTTCTTGTGCCATGAGTGCAAGTCCCTCACTACCGTAGTCACCACCACTATTATTGGTAATGACACCCTCTTTAAAGTTCCACACTTCACCATGCCAGTAGAGCCCTGCCCATATGACTTTGGCTCCTTCTGGTAGCTCTAGTGTCGCGTTTGAGACATTGAGTAAATCATCTGGTGCATTGTGAATGTCGTTATACCATGGCATGGCAGGGTTGACAGAGTATTTGTTGATCCAAATAATATTATTAAGATCATTTCTTTTACTTTGATTTTCATCACAGATACCATTGCCTTGAGCACCATTTGTAGCACCATCGTCGGCACATACATTGGAATTTCCAATGGCTACAAGTCCACCGGTAACAAAGGTGTTGAACCGTGTTTCAAAAGCATGAGGATTAGAACAGGTAAAATCGGTTTCTGCAGCTTCTGCAACAAGAAAAAGTTGGTTGAACGATAGTGCAATGAACACCATATGAAAGAGATTTAAGACTTTAGGAAGAGTATACATATCAAACTTTAATTATTAGAGATTTATCTACTGGTATTTGGCTTTTACTATAACATAGATAATATAAATTATTCTATAAATAAATTAATATTTTAAAAGAAGAAAGAGAAGAATGTCTCTCTTTCTATAATATAGATAGTATACAGTTACCACTCTAGACGTTTAGTTCGTTGAGAGCTAATATCACCACCAACAATATGTCCAGTACTTCCTTGTCCTGTCCACCCATTGCTTAAACCAATAAACCGTACTTGATAGAAGGGGGTAGGAATAGCATTTGTGAATGGATTGTATATAAGCCACCTAGCTGTTCCAGGTGCAAAATCGATATTGACTGTTGTTGTCTTGCCTACATTGCCATTGGTGACAGTAATGGTGTTGTCAATACCGGAGATCGGATGTAAAGATGGGGTAACAGTACCATTTGTAGCTTGGAGATATAGGGTTCCATCTACACCATTACTACTATGATTTTCAATAAACCACCAATCTTTTAAATTTGATATTGTATTACTTAACATTCCAGATGTAATGGTGTCCAATCCTCTATCTTGACAAGCTATAAGCCCTAAGTTACAATAGGCTTGAATAGCAATAGGTGTCTGTACACTTTCATCGATAACATTGTCATACATATAGAGGTTAGGATGTGCAATTGCATATATAAATGTAATATTTTGGTCAATTGTCTCTTTTGCTTCAACCTTATGATCTGTCATCCCCTCAACTACAAGTGAGGATGGTTGATTAACATAGGAGAGATTAAAATCTTCTATATTCATATAGATAGGGTTGAGAGGCTGGTTAAAGCTACGATCGAAATTGAACCCTAAATCCATTACCAGACTTCCCTCACTTTCCTGTATAAAATTCTCTTTTGTCTGAATGATTGCGTGATTGTCTGGGAGTGAGGCAAAGGTACGGATAGAGTTGGGTACACTGCTGTTAAGGAGATTATATTGTAAATAGAGATTGTCAGGTTCACTTTGGCTAAGGTAGTGATAGTTGAACTTCATCATGATGTCTTCTGCAAAACACTGATCTACAAAGTTTTTCATTCTCTTATTGGTAAAACCTACTGTTTTGATCTCTCCTTGAATATTGTATGACATATTTTCATCACCACTACTCTGTGCAACAGTACCGATATAGTTGGTAGGATCAAGGGTATTCATGTAGATATAGGTATTACCCTGTATATTTTCTGCACGTGCACCATAGGTTACACCACTAAGATCAATAGCATAAGGGTAACTGCGAATATAGAGTGGTAAATAATGGGTTGTACTTCCTAAAGTATGAATATTGCTAATAAGACACCCTGATGGTTCACTGTCGGTTGTATCGACGATCTCTGTACTACCAATTTGACAATCTTCTATCCTTTGCAGGAAGCCCTCTTTTAAGTGGTGTTTTGTAAGTTTAGGATCCCAATCGTATTTACTCCACTCTTTATCATATATACTAAACTGATACTCTCCGATATCGGTTAGAGTGTCATGTCTATCTCCCCAGGTGTTAATGGGGTTGGGGTTGGTGTTGGTACCTCCAACAAGGGCAAAACTCATATTGCGATCACTTGGAACATTACAGTGTGTAGATGCCTGTGTCTCAGAGATCGAACGTGGGTTCCACTGCATAGAGGAATTTTTAAGTATAGAGGTATTTGAGAAGCGTTGGGTATAACCGGCTACCCCTTTTGTACCGGTATAGCTGGTTGCATTGATATCGAAGCGG
>JAADCY010000228.1 GCA_013154205.1 Thermoproteota archaeon
CCGACCGTGACAGCCAGATACTAGCCGACATGGGCTACTTCGACGAGCGCGACCCAGCAGTACTAGCAGCCATCAAGATGCTGATCGAGAAAGCCCACAGCAAGGGCGCAACAGTCAGCATCTGTGGACAGGCACCCAGCGTCTACCCAGAGATCGTAGAGTTCCTAGTAGAAGCTGGAATCGACAGCATCAGCGTCAACCCCGACGCAGTAATCGGCACAAGGAGACTAGTAGCCAGCATCGAGCGCAAAGTAATGATGAAGAAGCTCAACAAGTTACTCGAGAAGGTAAAAGACATCGACCTACTCTAACAACAATAAAGGGGAAACAAAACCTAATCTTTTCCCCACACCATAACCGTGTTTTTTATCCCCCGATACCTTTTCTACCCCGTTAACGAGTAAGAATAATGATTAGGGATAAGATTTGTCAGCAGCTTCTGCCGAAGATGTTTTCACGCGGAGCCTAATGGGTTTTGCACTAATAACTGTCGGATTCATAGTGTTATTCTTCGGCATAACGCTTATCATGATGGGTATGGCTGCGCATCCCCAGCCACAACAAACAGGTAATCAGACGGGCACGGTTATCGTGATCTTCCCGTTCCTCGTTATAAGGACGGGATATGTTAGCCCATTATGGATAATGTTCATTATGATATCGTTTATCCTGATATTCTTCCTCCTAGTCTATCTCGTCACAAAGCATTTCTTCCATGCCGCCCACTATTAGCCCACCAAACCGTTGGATTTTAAATATCGAATTACAATCACATAGTAATGGCACATACAATTCTTATCATGGGGTGCAGGATCATGGTCAAAAAAGTAGTCATACTAGGCGCGGCCGGGAGAGATTTCCATAACTTCAACGTAGTATACAGGGACAACCCAGAATACAAGGTAGTAGCATTCCTACAGACACAAATACCTGGCATAGCTGGGCGACGATACCCGCCCAGCCTAGCCGGACGATTATATCCTGACGGAATACCTATTCTAAGCATGAACTATCTCGAAGAAATAATCAAGAAATACCATGTAGACGAGGCTGTTCTCAGCTACAGCGACCTAACCTATGACGAGCTAGGACACGTCATGAGCAGAGTACTGGGCGCAGGTGCAAGCTTCAAGATCCTCGGCCCCAAGGACACTATGATCGAGAGCAGTAGACCAGTAATAGCAGTATGTGGAGTAAAGACGGGCGCTGGTAAGAGCAGCGTATCAAGAGAAGTAGCGAAGATCCTTGTTGACAAGGGCTACAAGGTAGGGATCGTCAGGCACCCAATGCCCTACGGTAACCTCGAAGAAATGGCTGTCCAAGAGTTCAAGACAATGGAAGACCTCGACAAGTATAAGGCAACGATCGAGGAGCGCGAAGAATATGAGCACTACATAAGAATGGGTCTACCAGTATACGCTGGCGTAGACTATGGAAGACTACTAGCCCTCCTAGAACAAGAGAACGATATCATCCTATGGGATGGAGGAAACAATGACTGGCCATTCTACAGGCCAGACTACATGATACTCGTAGCTGACGCCATGAGGCCAGGCATAGAGGTAAGAAGCTTCCCAGGCGAAGTAAACCTCAGACTAGCCGACGTAGTCATAATCAACAAGGTAGACCAGGCAAAGCCTGGCGCAGTAGAAGAGATTAAGAAGAACGTGAAGGAGGCCAACCCCAAGGCCGAGATAAGCCTAGCAATAAGCGAAGTCACAGTAGACAAGCCAGAGCTAATCGAGGGCAAGAAAGTACTAGTCATAGAAGACTCACCGACAGTAACACATGGAGGAGCACCCTACGCAGCAGGATACGTAGCCGCCAAGAAGTACGGTGCAGAACCAGTAGACCCCAGACCATACGCGACGCCCTTCTTCAAGAAGATCTACGAGCAATACAAGCACATGGGCCCAGTACTCCCCAGCACAGGATACACGCCAGAACAGCTCAAAGAACTAGAACAGACAATAAACAATGTACCAGCAGACGCAGTCATACTAGGAACACCAAGCGACATAACAAGGCTCATAAAGATCAACAAGCCAGTCGTACGCGTAGAGTTCAGAGTAAAGATTATCGAAGGACCGACACTAGAAGACATGATCAACGAGTTCCTGAAGAGAGCAGAGATAAAGATGGGCTGAAAAGCCCATATTTTCAACAAAAATATTTTTGATTTAAGAGAAAAACTATTCTCGACGCTATTTCTTCTTGACTATGAGTAGCGCGGCTATGATTGCCGCAATTATTATCGCGGCACTTACCCATAGCATCCATGACTGAGATTCTTGGCTAGGAGTGGTTGTCGGGACTGGGCTTGGAGAGCCCGGCGATGTCGTGGTCTGTGTCTGGGCTCCTGGTGTCGTCTCAGCTGTCGTGGTAGTAGTTGTTGGCTGTGATGTTGTAGTTATAATAGTGGTAGTGGTCGTAGTAGTCGTTGTGGTCGGTGTTGTAGTTGTGGTTGTCTGTAGCTTGTAGAGTTTGAGCTCGACAACACCATTTACTGGTTTTCCAACTATTGCTTTGTTGGTTCCTCCTGGAGGCGTAGCGTATGCGTACCAGTTTGTCGCGTTACTGGTTATTTTGACATCGTAGCCGTTCGCCTGTATATTTGCAATGATTGTTGAGCTCGGCGGCGCGATCAGTGTTGCATATACGTCCCAACCACTAATGTTTACATGGAGCCTTACAGGGATCCACGCGGGTTTCTTGAATATGTTGAGCTTCGTGTTCACTATCTTGTAAGCGGTGCTATTGATCCTAGTGACGACTAGTTCTCCACTACCATTACCGGCGAGTACGGGTTCATATGTGAACGTCTGGTTAGAATAGAGTATCAGTACTATGTAGTGGTTTCTCTCAAGAACTATTGTCGCGTTGTCCGGCGGCGTCTTGGGATAATCGTAGAGCGGCGCTCCCGCTCCGCCAGTTATTATCCATTCAATACCGTTCCTCATCTCCGCAGCGTAGCCGTGCCAGTGGCCCTGTAGAACTATTTTGACGTGATCATTCTGGCTTATCTTTTTGAGCAAGTAATTTGCTCTCTCAGGGTCTAGGTTGTGCTCTACCTTGGGGTAGATGGGTCTGTGGAATACTAGGATCAGTGAGCGATTGCCTAGGTTGTTCCATATGGTGTTTACCTGTGCTCTCCACTGCATTGAGAGTCTGCACTCGCTGTTTAGAACATATATTCTCCATCCAGGGATATCGTCGACGTGGTAGTGGTCCGGCGCGATTACTTCTGTCCAGTATTTCTCCTGGTGCGCGTCGAGATCATGGTTGCCTAGGGCTAGCCAGACGTTCTGGAGGCCTTTCAACGCATTGTATAGTACGTTTATTTGTTCCTGTGTCCCCATCCCTGTATGGTCTCCAGTGCCTATGACGGCTACCGGGTAGATCTTCTTTGTCTCGTTGACAACCATGTAGAAGATTGGTGGTAACTGTACATTGTTAACGTTTGTCGGCCTATTATCGCCTATAACAACTATGGGGTACCATGGCAGGTTGTCGGGTATAATTGTCCTTGATTCCTCGTATAGACTATGTGTTGGCTGCTGAGCGAGGGCTTGTCCGAGACTCAGTGTTAGAGCTACGAGTACAGCCAATGATAAGAGGGCTATGCTCCTAGTATTCATAACATACACCTAGGTCTGAATCGGTTGGTGTTTATTTGGTTAGCTGATCTCTTATATAAAAGATATAATTAGTGTTATGGATAGATCAGCTTGATGCTACAATATATAAGGTCTTAACAATATTTTTCGGAATAGGAAGGCATTGATCCGTGGAGGAAACGCGTATGACGATCGCGCTGGGACCAGCTGGCGAAGAAGTATACGTGCCGGATACGAGTGCATTGATAGAAGGAGCTGTATCTAGGCTCGTCAAAGAAGGCAGGATAAAAGACCGGATAATAATACATAGGGCGAGCCTCGCAGAGCTCGAGCACCAGGCTAATAAGGGCCGAGCTACCGGTTATGCGGGGCTAGAAGAGATCAGGAGGCTCCGCAGCCTCTCCGAACAAGGAATAGTCGTTGTGGAGATCGGTGGGGAGAAGCCCCGTGCAACCGATATAAAAGTCCTTGGAAGCGAGGCCATAGATAGTCTCATACGCGACTACGCCTACCAGATAGGTGCAACTCTCATAACTGGCGACAAGGTACAGGCCCTTGTGGCAGAGGCAATGGGGCTTAACGTGATATATATTCGGCCCGAGGAGAAACGCGTATTCATCCTCGAGAAATTCTTTGACGAAACAACAATGAGCGTCCACCTGAAAGAAGGGATCATACCAATAGCCAAGAAGGGCAGACCCGGAGACTGGTCCTACGAACCCATAGGGGACAAGCCCCTAACACGGAGTGATCTCGAGGAGATAGCTAACCAGATAATAGAGGAGACTCGTAGGAGGCCGGATGGCTTCATAGAGATAGACAGGTTCGGTTCGACGATAGTCCAGCTAGGCCTCTACAGAATAGTTATTACTAGGCCGCCTCTCAGCGATGGATGGGAGATAACAGCTGTAAGGCCCTTGAAGAAGCTCAGCCTAGAAGACTATAACTTGCCGCCGAAGCTCATTAAGAGGCTGAACGAGCGCGCAGAAGGAATACTGATCGCTGGAGCTCCCGGTATGGGTAAGACGACGTTCGCACAGGCACTGGCCGAGTACTATATGCGTATGGGCAAAGTAGTCAAAACCATAGAGTCTCCTAGAGATATGAACCTACCGCCAGAGATAACACAGTATAGTAAGAACTATGCTGACCTCGGAGAACTACACGATATCCTACTATTATCGAGGCCGGACTACACAGTGTTCGACGAGATGCGTAGCGACGAAGACTTCAAACTATACGCAGACCTAAGGCTCGCAGGCATAGGCATGATAGGAGTAGTACACGCAACAACACCAATAGACGCTATCCAGAGATTCATAGGCCGTGTAGAACTGGGAATGATACCGAGCCTCATAGACACCGTGATATTCATCAAGAACGGCTATGTAGACAAAGTCTACGAGGTAAAGATGACGGTCAAACTACCGACAGGCCTCAAAGAAGCAGAACTATCAAGACCAGTCATAGAAGTCAGAGACTTCCTCACAGACGAGCTAGAATACGA
>JAADCY010000003.1 GCA_013154205.1 Thermoproteota archaeon
TCGCCAGGCTACTACTCGAGAGGGTAGTGATAGGCGACAACGAGATAGCCAGGATAATCTTCTCCTACACGCCATTCAACCCCCACTGGGGCCTAGTGGCTGAGAACACGCTCCTAACACTAGCACTCGTCGCCGCCGCGGCGCTCGTGCCCGTGGCGCTAGCCTACAAGGTGAGGGAAGCCGAGGCACTCCACTTCATCGGCATAAGGGGCGCAGCCCGCGCCCGGCTACCCGCGCCAAACCTCAGGGCGGCGATACACGCGAGGGAGGCCCTCGCCAGGCCCTGGAGGCTGGCGGGCCTAGCCCTGGCCCTAGCCACGGTCGCAGCAGTCGCGGGCGCGGCCGCAGGGCTAGTAGACGGGGTATACTCCGCCGCGGACTACTACGAGATCGGGTCACCCGTGGACCTCTTCGTGTTCGCCTCCACGGCCCCCAGCGCCCCAGGAACCCCCATGTGGGAGAGGCTAGCCTCCGCGGTCCCCGAACACGCCAGGGGATACGCGGTCTACGACCAGTTCGACTGGGTCAACGCCCTAGGCCTCGGCGAGAGGTTCAGGTTCAAGACCCTGCTAGCGGGCGACCCCCAGCTCGGCGCCCCCCTCATAGAGGGCCGCTACCCCGAGGCGCCCAACGAGGCCGTGGTAACCAGGTCAATAGCCCTCCTACTAGGCCTCAACGTGGGGGACACGATCGAGGTCTCAGCGCCGACGGGGGCCAAGGCCGCCGTGGAGATCGTGGGGGTCACCTCGTCGATGGAGAACGTCGGCTACCTAATGCTCCTAACGCCCGAGGGCTACAAGGAGATAGTCGGCCGCGAGCCAGGAGCCTCCACCGGGGTACTTGAACTCGACCTCCCCGACACAGTGGACCCCGCCGAGGAGGGCAAACGGATAGTCGCCGAGCTCGAAGCCGACCCACTGGTAGACGCGAGCTTCATGACACGCTATGACGTGGCAAACGCGCTCCGCAGCATGGCCCGCATACTCTACGGGGTCCTCGCCGCAGTCTCAAGCGTAGTAGCAGCCCTCGCCCTCGTAGCAGTCGCAGGCATAGTACTAGTGGACGTCGAGTCGAGAGCCCGCGAGCTCGCAGTATACAACGCCCTAGGCCTCGGCCCCGCCTGGGCCGCCCTCGGAACCCTAGCAAACGCCACAGCAGCCCTACTAGCCGCCGCCCTCCTAGCCCAGCCCCCAGCCCAGGCCCTAGCCGAAGCCATGGCCAGGGCGAGCGCGGCCGCGATAGGCTACGTGGAGCCCAGCGTCCCCCAGCCCATCATAGCCCACCCCCTCGCTGCCGCCCTCACACTCGCCGCCCTCGCGGCCGCGACCCTCCTCGCCTGGGCCCGCGCCAGGAGCCTCCCCGTCCCCCGCCTCCTCCGCGGCGAGTAACATTTTAATCGAGTACAACGAACCCCTTATCCACGAGATTAAGGGCATCGCTGGGAGAGACCTCGAGCACTTCACCAGACTCCAAATTCATAACCCGAGCATTCCTCGGCGAAGGCACAGGAATACGCTCCACTCTGCCACCAACAATTGTATAGGCCTCATCAGCATGTAAATATGACACTAGATGTGACGCCACAACAACATACATTTTTTCAGATAATTTATTAATAAGAATACTTATTTTCAACCTATTAGCGGGATCCAGGTTAGCAAACGGCTCATCAAGTACAATGACGCTCGGACTACCCACAAGCGCCTGAGCTATTAGAACAAGGCGAAGCTGACCGCTACTCAACTGCGCTAATCTCTTATCAGCAAGCGATCTAGGAAGCCAAACCCTATTCAGTACATCGCCCACACACTCATAACCGCATTTTACGCCTCTCAGAGACGCAACAAATTCAATAAACGAGCCAACGCGAGCACTTAAAGGGAACCCGTTCACATCAACGAGAAACCCGATATCACCAACACTAACACATGAGCCAGCATCTCCACTATCAGGCTTGTACAATCCCAGGGATATGCCTAGCAACGTCGTTTTCCCTGCGCCGTTTGGTGCTAGTAGGAGGGTTAGTTTGCCAGTGAAGCGCCATGAGGCCTCCTCGAGCACCCTAACCCTGCCGTAGCGCTTTGACACCCCCTCACCCCACAAACTACAACCCACGAACCACCACCCCCACCACCAAAACTAGAATTATAATAACAATTATTGCAGGCCAGTAAGGTTTAGCAGTCACCACAGCGACAGTAACTTGAGCAGTTGTATACGGCACACTCGTAAGTAAAACCGTAATATTAGCCGTACTCCCAGGCATGAGCACGACATCAAGAGATTCCCCCGGGCCCAGCACGGTAGCGTCTCCATTATACGCCACCCAAATATCATAAAAGTCGGGGAGCGTGACTGGCACATAAACGCTAAACTCTACCGGGATTAGTATCTGCCAGGCTTGCCATTGGACAAGCAGAGGAAGCTCCTCGGGTAGCGGAACGTTATCTATAGAGACTATACACGTACAGCTACCAACAAGAGCCGTTAGCAGGTATACGAGAGCAACGCCCAACATGGCTCCATAAAATGCCTTGAGATAACCTCTCAAGGCCTACCCCACCTCCACGCAAGCAAAATAGGTATAACAATAGTTATTATAAATGATGTAATTAGATGTGTTACACTATTGTATGAAACTAAGACCCCGCCAGAAGAAGCCAGGCTGAGTATGCTAGAGTAGGCTCCATTCACAGGCGTAGCAAAGAATCTAATGAGTACGAGCAGTGCTCCAACGAGACCCTCAATGCCCGGAACCCTTACTGTTGCAAGCGAGAGCAGAACAACTACCCCAGCAACATCAAGAGCAAATAATATTATATATAAACATAATGTTTTAGTTGTGAGACTAGTAATGTAGCCTACCATAGCGACCGGTAAGCTGTATATGAGTCCATAGAAAAGACCACTAATCCACACGCCAACATAGCCGGCAAGAGGACCTCCAGCGTAGGAATATGCAAACATGACACTAGCCCTACCACCTATTGAAATGTAGAATACTATGACGCCCATTATCGCAGATACTATAGCTAATAAATGTGCAAAATATAAACTATTAGGGTCTACTAGCTTTAGTCCTGCCTGTCCATAAACAAAGAAACCAACGCTAACAACTACGCTAGGAGATATAATGTTAAAAAACTTACCTAAGAAAATAAATAATATACTTATGAGTAAACCAGAGAGTATAGCCTCCCAACGGCCAGACAACACACCCACGGCACGCACAACCTTAACCGCGCCGAGAAGCAACGACCGCCCCAACTACCCCACCCACAAGGGAAACAACAACAATTTCAGGCCACAAAAGCAACCGCGGGTATCCACCTATCCTAACTGCATCCTCAGGCGCTGCCTTAAACAAAATGAACGCATGAACAGCCTCCTGCGGCGTCTCCGAACTCAACCAAGAAGATGCTGCGTAGAATGCTACTTCGACGGGTACACCGCGCAAATAGACTCCATACACGTTATACACGTCACCATTCCCCGACCACAGCCTTACTCCCTGAATCGTGAGAGCAAGCCCATAATCGTATCCAATAGCTTTACTTACTTTACTTTCGGGGCCTATAACAGTTAATCTATAATATTTATAATTAACAAATTCTTTTTTAATAGCAACAGGCACTCCAGCATACGTTTCATCACCCAGCACAGGGCACAGAGGCGCGTTAACAGCAGGTTTCCTCAAGAATATAGGAAAGATGTCGCCAACTCTGTAATTCTCTGCATAAGCACCAGTTTCATTAACAACTACATTTAATATAATATTCTTCGAATTATATAATTTTATATAAACATTATTATTTATATTTCTTATTATTAATATGTTATTGTTATAAGTAATATTATCAATTATATTATAATATTTATCATAATAGGTTATTCGCACCTTACCTTTAATATTAATATTAATATTATTTGTTGATATGTAACAATATAAGGTTTCAATAAATAAGAGATTAATTAATGTAATTAAAAAAAAGAATATTGTTATTAGAATCGTTCTACTAGTCAAGTTGGAGGCCTCGTAAACTCTATCGAATTCCTAAAGTTACCCTCTGCGTCTACTTCGAGCTGAATTATATCGTCCGGATACATTCTTATTATTTTCTTTATTGTAAACTTATGAAGTCCAGTATACACATATACTGTTGTAGAGTCTTCGAAACCGCTGATCTCGGCTGGTTCTAATATTGTATGATTTACGATGCTGAAGCCTACACAGGCGCCAGGGAGGTACGCGCTGCCTTCGCTTGCTTTTCCTCCGTAAGCTACTCCAACACCGATTAGTTCTGCATAAGCTCCATCTTCGTCGACAAAAAGCACGTAAGTTCCTATTGCGCTTGTCGCTACGATATAGTGTTTTTCGCTATTTAGTTCCATCGTTATATTTATATTGACGTCTGCATCGCCTACTCTTACCAGGGGCCTTAATTCTAGGGTTATCTCTACGCGTTCGTTGACGTCGCCACAGTCACCGCTAAAAACAGTGGTGTAGTCAACTACTATTATGTCCGGATTGTCGAGTACTACTGTATCGCTTGTTGTATAGTATGCTATTGCTGTTACTGTCTGAGCAAGTAGTGTAGTAAGTAGTACTGCAGCTAGTAATCGCACACTATTCACCCGAGAAACTGCTAAGGTCAATTCTACTACTTAAGTCATTGGTATATATTACATTGCTAATTTTATAATAGTATATAAATTTTATGTAAAAGAACTAATTAAGAGTGTTTATGTTGTTTTTGGGAAGAGCGTGTAGTTTTGTTCTTGGACCGGGAGTCTTGCATGTCAACGCCCTCGGCCTCTACTGCTATGAGGAAGTATTCGGGCCTGGTGGAGTGGCCGTGTTTGGGGGAGATGTACTCGCGGACGCCCTTCAGCTTGAGCCTGTACACGCACCTGCAGGGCTTGACAACGCTCTCATCATAGCTCTTCTCGACTATTAGTTCGAGGTAGCCGCGGGATAGCCTGTACCTGCCCTCGGCTATGAGCCTGTCGCCCTCCTCTTCGTCAACTTCGATCTCCTCGATGGGTATGACGCCGTAGCTCCTGGCGAGCGTGTTCTGGCCCCGGAACACCTTGTCGTTCCACACGAACAGGGATATCGCCT
>JAADCY010000143.1 GCA_013154205.1 Thermoproteota archaeon
CTATGTAGAAGAGATCGTTAGGAAAAATGATAATAAGTATGAAGTAGTGTTTAAATGGACGAAATGGGGGATGACGAAGAGATACTGGGTCAAATTCAGGGTTTACCGAGACGCTAACACAGTTGTTTATGAGTCGACTCCCGAATCTGATAATCGTATGAATATGAGTATAACCATTATCAGGGATCCAGAGCAGGGATATATCACTGTAAAACTCGATATTGAAATGGATGCTGGCACATTAGCCAGTATACTGGGGAGAGGCGACTTCTCGAAGTTCGCGGAGAACCTCTTGGACGCTGCGATAAAAGAGTATATGAAGAAACACATGATAGGATCTGAGAAGAAGATTGACTGCAGAAACTGCGCGTTCTACGAAGCAATGAGAAGCTATTGCTATGCACTCGATAAGCCCGTGGAGGATCCCGTTAATCCGCCATGCGGTGGAGCCAGGTACAAAGAAACATCCTGATCATCATTGAACAGTAAACCATATACGTGTTTACACATACAATTTTTAACATAGCACATTCCATTATCCACGAGGCTTTAGGATTGAGTAAAAATAACGTAACAGGAAACAATACTTCTATCGACGTAAAACCAGTAATTCTAGCAGGAGGCAGATCAAAGAGGTTCAGGGGCGACAAGCTCTTCTACCCCGTAGATGGTAAGCCGCTGATAAAATACACGATAGAAGCCGTAGAGAAAACATTCAATAGAAAACCGGTCATAATCGCTTCTCCAAAGAATGCTGAGAAAATAGCCATGATCGATCAAGGGCTGGAGATACATATCGATAAGCAATTGGGAGGCCCGATCACAGGCGTTCTTAAAGCCCTCGAGATCCACGATAAAGTAATGGTTTTCGGGGGAGACATGCCGTGCATAAGGAGTGATCTTGTCCGAGAAATACTTTCAAGAGCACTTCTCGGCTACTCGGTTATAGTCCCGGGATGGAGGAATGGTTTTGTCGAGCCGCTTCACGCGTATTATTCCAGACAGGCCGAGCCATATCTTAAGAGATTATATCTTCAAGGGATAAGGAGCCTGTCGCAAGCCGTTAGGCTTATTCCGGGAACACTTATTGTCTTAATCGATGATTATCCACTATATATGAAGCTCAGCCTCTACAATATCAATACCTTAAAGGATCTCGAGTGCTTGAAAGATGGTGTCGCTAAGCAGTTAAGAGATCCGTGTCTTAACTGCCTAGCATGGATCGAGAAAATATATGGATTATAAGTGCTGAAAATAATGGTTATATCAGGTTGATCCTCGCGGGGATTCCCTTGTATTCCGGGATACCTGATATAGGGTCTATTATGTCGCCCACAAACGTGTTGACCGGCGGGTCTATGAAGTGGTTTGGCACGAAGAGTACTCCTTTCGGTACCTCTGTAGTTATTCTTACTGTTATTCTTTCTCTGCCATAGGGTGTTTCTAGCTCTACGACGTCGCCATCTAGTATTCCCAGTGTTCTTGCATCGTCGGGGCTTATGTATAGTAGGCTTGAATCGTCTTTTAGGAGGAGCTCCATGATCCTCCTTGTCATGGTGCCTGTATTGTAGTGTGTTATTAGTCTTCCGTTTATCAGTATGAAGGGGTATTCATCAGTTGTCTTAACGGTTACCTCGGGCCTTACAGGGTATATACGTGCCTTTCCATCGCTTGTCGGGAACCTCTCCGTGTGAAGTATTGGGGTACCTGGATGGTTCTCATTGGGGCATGGCCACTGTATGCCGTACCTCTTCTTCCTGAGCCTCTCATAGGTTATTCCCCTATAGGTCGGTATTGTACGCCTTATGTCTTCGAAGACCTGTTCTGGCCCGTCATAGGTGAAAGGTGATCCGAGTTCTTTCAACAGTGCTAGGAGGATGTCTAGGTCGGGCCTTGCTTCGCCCGGCGGATCAACTATTTTCTCGAACAACTGTACTCTTCTCTCAGTATTTGTCATGGTACCTGTCTTCTCAGCCCATAGTCCGGCTGGTAAGACTATGTCGGCGTGACGGGCTGTCTCGGTCAGGAAGATATCCTGTACAACGACTAGATCTATCCTGTTCAGCGCCCTCATTATACGGTAGTATCCGGGCTCTGATATCAATGGGTTTTCTCCCATCACGTATAGGAGGTCTATACCTCCTGTTAATGCGACGTTCCACATCTCGGTGCTGAACAATCCTTCCTCCACGGGGACGGGTAGGCCCCAGATATGGCTTAGCTCTCTAGCGTTCTCCGGTGTTATCTTTCTGTAGCCTGGATAGAAGTCTGGTAGTGCTGCCATATCACATGCTCCTTGTACGTTGGCTTGTCCTCTGGCCGGGCATATTCCCGCGCCTGGTTTTCCAAGGTTACCGGTTATCAGTGCCATATTGACGAGTGCTTGTACTAGGTCTGTCCCGTTCCTGTGCTGTGTGATACCCATTCCATAGTATATTGTGGATGGCTTGTTTGTAGCGTATATTATGGCTGCCTCCTCGATCAGTTTCCGTGGAACACCCGTTATCCTCGCTGCTTCGTCTAGGTCGAAGTCTTTGAGGCTCTCGACGAGTCTCTCATAGCCCTTGGTTCTTTTCTCGATGAATTCCTTGTCGACGAGGTCGTGGTCTATGATTGTTTTTATCATCGCGTTGATCAGTAGGGCATCTGTACCCGGCTTCTGCTGTAGATGAATATCCGCTTGTACAGCAGTCATTGTCTTCCTTGGATCCGCTACTATCATTTTGAACTCTGTCTCTTGTAGACCGAGGCTGAACCTTGCTAGTGCTATCTTCTTTGCTGGTACGGATGCGTATTTTCTGCGTGCATCTTCGATGAACCTGAAGATCGCGGGGTGTGTCTCGGCGGGGTTATAGCCTATTATGAACAGGGTTTTAGCGTTCGCTACATCGTTTATCGGGTTCGTCATCGCGGCTGATCCAAGGCTCCGTGCTAGCGCTGCAACGGTTGGGCTATGGCATAGCCGTGCACAGTGGTCTATGTTATTTGTTCCTATGATTGCCCTAGCTATTTTCTGTAGGAGGAAGTTTTCCTCATTGGTGCATTTAGCGCTTGAGAGGAAATAGGCTCTGTTCGGATCATCCTTAGCTATTCTCCTCATCGCTTCAGCTATTTCTCTAAGTGCCTCCCTCCACGTGATCGGCCTGAATCCTCTCTCGGTCCTCTTCAACGGGGTTTTGAGCCTGTCGGGATGATTTATGATCTTCCAGGCATAAGCGCCTTTAGGACATAGTACTCCCGCAGATACAGGGTGATCATATATTCTCTCAGCACCTATCACTACGCCGTCCTTAACTACTAAGTGGAAAGCACATCCAGCGCCGCAGAATGGGCAGACAGTGTATCCGAGCTTTATCTCTCCAGCCATGGCTAGACACCCAGTTCTTTCCTAAGGTCACGTAGACGCTCGATTATGAGGGCGAAAGGAATCTTGACGGGGCAGACGTCTTCACATGCACCGCATCCAACGCACTTATCGTACATATAGGTTATCACGCTGACCTGCCATAAGGCGGGGTCTATCTTTTTCTTCCAGGCATAGATTTCTTTCTCGCTCCTCACGGGGCATGCGTGCCAGCACTCCATGCACATCAAGCATTTCTGCAAATAGGATGATATTCCTGTCTTGTCAAGTATCTCGTACTGCTTCGCCCTTGCGATCATGCTTGTCTTGTTCAGGGCCTCAATGATCTTTTTCCTTGCTTCCACAGCCGAGGGTGGTGCTGGTACTGCCTCGATCAATCCGCTGTGAAGCATTTCTTCGAGAACTCTACGTCCCCGCTCCGTTAAGGGTATCGTGTAGGTGTACTTAGCTGTTCTAACCGGTACTCCCCAATAACCTAGAGCTACATCGGATAGTTTCGGTACATGGTCTAGGCATCTCTTACAAGCATCCCTCTGCCCAAGCTTTTCATAGCCTTTGACATAGTCGATCCTGAAGCTCTTCTCATCATCAATTATTATCTCGATCCCGTCGTCATGATATCTTATATCAGTTATCTTCTTCGGATCGATGTTCATTTCCTCCATGGTTTTCTCGAGGCTGAACGGATCGAAGAGTCCTCCGCAGTTGAGGCCTATGAGGAACATGTTCTCTCTGTTAACACGGCCTGTTTTGACGAGATAATCTATTGCTTTTTCCTCGCACGGCTTAACAGTCAAGACGATCTTCTCGTCGCGTGATACATAGTCACGTATCGCTTTAGCCATGTTGATCGGTGAGAGACATATGCTGCCAGCGGACTCGACTACTTCCCTAGGATCACGGGTGAAGAACAATCTGCCGCCGGTCACACCATCAGATCTAACTATGAGCGCGTAATCCACGATTTTCTTCTCCAACAAGTACTTGATGAGCGCTGTGGCTACGCCGCCGCTGAGAGCCCGTTCGAGGATTACCGGGTCTGTTGAGCGGGCCAAATATTCTCCTCCAATCTTAAACATGAAGGCTCACCTGATCCTCTATGAATGCCTTATCTTTGAAGGATTGAATAAATGTTGCCGGGAAGCTATTCCCACCATTATATTGTCGCTGTAGCCATAACTATGTGTTAACATTTACAACGTGGTAGGCGTGAAGCGTTTCGAGACCCACATAATAGGGGAGAGAACAGGGATCATAGGGTTTAGGGGTAGAGGGTTAGTGCTAGGCCGCCGCTATCGCTCATCAATGTTATTGATTCGTGCTCTCCATAGATCTTCTCTATATAATCTCTGAGCTCGACTGGATGACTTATTATGTTATGTGATGCTATGACTGCTCTACTTATTATTGATGATAATGTTTCGATGTACTTGTTGTACTCGGATTTCTCTGCATCGATAAACACGAGGTAGTAGTCATTGGCTTCTACTCCCTTGCATGGATCGGATACTATTATTTTTGCGCTATCCTTTAGCTTTGAAGACCTGATATATGTCTGGGCTAGTCCTGCGAGGTCAGGGTTTTTCTCGTATGATACTAGCTTGGAGCCTGAGTGCTTTGCTGCTAGGCCTAGCCATAGCGTCGAGAACCCTGTCCCAGCACCTATCTCTAGGATATAGGTTTTCCTCCTCAAGCCCATGAAGCGTGCGATTA
>JAADCY010000177.1 GCA_013154205.1 Thermoproteota archaeon
TTAACAATATTATTGATGTTTGTCATTAAGATAACTCCGGCTAACATGCTCATACTAGTGGAAAACATTATGATCGGTATATTCTGTATTAGTATGTTCCACGTCCTCTCCAGAGGATCATTCTCTCCTCGTGTTGCGATCCTGTAGAAAACATATGCTGGTATAACGAGTAGGAAGAGCGTGAAGAGGATCATCACTATACGTGGAACACCAGTGGCGATCAGGTATGCGAAGACAATAGTTGGCACGGTGACCATATCGCCGAAGAGAGTGGCTATGGGTGCAACCACGTTATCGGGATTTATTCCTCGCTTAAAGCTTGTGAAAGCAAGCCATGTAGTTGATGGGATCATGAGTATACTGGATATGACTGCTGATAGTACCGCTACGAAAACAGTCGTGTAAGGCTCTAAATGATATTTTCCGAAAATAACTGATACAACAAATGTTAGAAGACCTATCCACGTGTTTATCAAGATAAGGATCGATGATAAAGCCATTAGCTCGGCTTTGATAAGCTTTTTAGCCATACCGAGATGTAAAAGCGTTCCAAGCCTTGATCCATAGCTGGAGTACACGTCTCCGCGTGCGTCGCTTGCAGCAGGGAGAAGAGCAAGGAGGATTTCAGCGTGCATAATTATGGGCTGGAAGATCTGAAGGAAGTAGCCGGAAATATAGTCGCCGAGGTTGCAGAGCATTAGAGAGACGGCTCCTTCCTTCAAATCCTTCCTGAACTCCTCGTCGAACAGCATATGTTTCACCTAATGTAGTGTTACACCTTGGCCATCCCCTCTATCCAAGACTTCTTCTCATCGCGTTTCTTATCGGGTTGTCAAACTGTGATATGAGTACTAAATCTTATTTAAATAAACTCTATGATCAAATAGATGAAAACAATTATTTTATCAGGTGTGATGGAATGCCTATCAGGATAAGAGCTCCTGGCCGCGAGCCGAGAAGGATCCGTCCAGAAGACGCTGTCAAAGCCATTAATCTCGTTAAGGAAAGCCTGAAACTATTCACGGCTGGTCCTCCACTAATTCACCGCGGCCCTGCTGGCGAAGTACATGTAGATATACCATTGATCTACGATGGCTATGCTTTTGACAGAATTCATTATGACCCATACGAGAACAGCTTCTCTCCTAAGGGTAGACCAGTGCATGCCATTGGGGTCAAGGTTGACCGAGACCAGGTCTGGGAGTTAGCTAAACAATATGTTAAAGAACTCGTTGTGATCGAGGCGGTCGAGTACAGGGATCCCGAGGATGTATGGGTTGTTCCGCTGGCTTGGAGATGCTATATTGTAGCGCATGTAAAGGTCAGCTATGATGGAGAAGAACTAGTCCCGGATTATCCATTAACGGAGGAGATATCGGGGCGTCTCATGTAGTATCTAGGCGGTTGATGTGAAGATAATCAGCTATATACAAGGGTTTCTAGTCCGTGAAAAATTATTGGTCTTATTGCTGGCTATTTTCATAGCTTTCATAGTATTTGATCATAGTCTCGTTGAGCGTATACCTAGTTACGTTAATCTTGACGCTATTATCGTGATAACTTCGCTACTAGTTATAAGTAGATGTTTACATGTATCGGGTCTTACAAACAGGATCGCGGCTAAGATCCTAGGCCGTACGGGCGGTTCTCCTAGGTCGACTCTATTCTATATATTATTGATAACCTATCTATTGGCACCATTGATTATGAATGATGGCGCGATCTTCGTCGTTGTCCCTCTTGTAATGGTTATTGCTGAGCTCTCAGGTCATGAAGAAGCATTGCTCGTAACCCTTGTAGCTGTATCGGCTAATATGGCGTCTATCATATTGCCTATCGGTAATCCACAGGATATTGTGATCTGGACACACTACGGTATACCGTTCACAGAGTACATCTTGGCATCCCTACCACTATATCTGGTCTCATTGGGGTTGCTTGCAGTATACATTATGTTTTTATCAAAGAAGCTCATCCTAAAGGAAATACCCGTTCTCCCTAGAGTAAGGCTTGACGAGAAGCTAGCGGTTGCGTCACTAGTATCTCTCATCGCTATAATAATTACCGCTCAGCTTAAAGCTCCCTGGATAGGGCTTGTTATAACTATTATACTCGTTCTCTTATCTAGGCCACACATACTTGTCGAAATCGATTATCCATTAATAGCTGTCTTTATATTGATGTTCATAGATTTCTCAGAGATACCGCATCTCTTGAGAATTCAGTCATTGATAAGCATGCTTAGCCCGCTGCAGATCTATGGTTTATCCCTTGTTCTAAGCCAGGGTATAAGTAATGTTCCAGCAACGATCGCTCTTATAAGGCATACGATCTACTGGAAAGCATTGTTCGCAGGTGTAAATATAGGAGGAGTGGGATTGTTGCCTGGCAGTATGGCGAATATTATTGCTTTAAGGCTCTCTAGAACAAGTGTTAGGGATTATCATAGGTATGCGTTGCCCTTCTTTCTCGTAATGTCTATGGTTGGGTTTATACTCGTACTTGTAGGTCTTTACAGCTAGTTCTTCCTAGTAGTGAGAATCGGCTATATGGACGTGCTTCATGACAGGTATCGCTGCTTCTCCGTAGATCTTCCTAGTGTTCTCAATTGTGAGTACTTCTTCGGGTGGGCCGGCAACATATATTCCTTTATTCACCATTATGATGTAGTTCGTGTATGGTAGAAGTAGCATTGGGTCATGGCTTGTAATTATAAGTAAATGGTTCTTCCCCATTTCCCCTATGCGTCTCGCCAGCTCTGCTCTTCCGGCTGGATCGATACTTGATAATGGCTCATCCATCACTATGATGGGTGGATCTGTTACGAGGGCTCTCGCTATAAAGCCTCTCTGCCTCTGACCACCGCTGAGCTCCCAGAAGTTTTTATGCCAGTAGGCCTCGTCAAGCCCTACGCTTTTCAGTATCTTAGCGACTAGCTCTCTATGTTTCCTTCTCGGTATCCTCGGCCATTTTTCTCTCATTAGGAGACAGCACTCCACCATTTCCCAGACCGTTATCGGGAATCTTGATCCTGGAGCATGTGTTATCTGGGGAACGTATCCCGCGTATTTCCCTGCTCTGCTGGGGTCTCCCGTGACGTCTTCACCGTTTATTAGTATTTTGCCGTGTAGGGGGGTGAGTAATCCGAGAATTGTTCTTATCAGAGTAGTTTTTCCCGCTCCATTAGGTCCTAGTATCTGTACTACTCCGTATCCTTTGATCTGTATGTTGAGATCCCTGATCAGTGGTTCGCCGTTATAGCCTGTTGTTAGATCGATGAGCCTTATTTCTGGCTCCATCAATGTTTATCAACCCCTAATACATTAACTATGCACAGTTTAAGTAGACTTTACCATTGACTGTGCACAGGTGAATATATTGAGGATAGCACCAGTATTAATTTTGCTAATCATGATATCCCAGGCCACTATAGCGTCGAATACAATTGCTACCCAGACCAGCGGCCTGCTCATAGTAACTACTTTTGATAATCTGAAATACGATGTACAACAACTAGTGTCGCCGGGAGACAAGGTTGTAAGCATAGTTCCGCCCGGCGTTGATCCTCACAGTTATAGTTTGAAGCCCAAGGACATAGAGTTGTTGAAGAAAGCAGACATAATAGTCTCAACAGGCCACGTATCCTTCGAGAAACAGATAGAGAAAATGGTTAAGGACGGAATGATCAGGGCTTATCTAGTCGAGATACCCAATATACCGGGGCTTAAAATACTCGACAATCCTGTGACTGGAGAGCCAAACCTACATATGCCAATATATGATCCCTATAACTACATTGCTTTCATCACTAAAATAACAAGTATTCTCATGAAGCTTAGACCGAGCATGGAGAACACCTACATAACACATATGAAGACTATCGTTGACGAGCTATTACAGTTAATGAGCAAAGCGAGAGAACTAGATGGCTACGGTGTCGGCGAATCTCCACCTGTACAGTACGCTGTGGACTGGCTCGGGCTCAAGATAAAGTACTTGGCTATGATACAGCCCGGAGTCCCAGCTCCACCGTCGATCCTGGAGAAAATACGTTACGAGGCCGAACACCATACCATAAACTATGTGATCGTTATAAAGAACAGCACAAGTAGTGCACATAATCTACTCGTAAACATAGCCCAGAAGTATGGCTTGAAAATAATATATGTTCCAAGCCCAACTTCTCCGACAAGTATGCTGGTAAAACTAAGATATATTGTTGAAGAGACCATCAATGGGACCGGCGCTGTCATGAGTACTAATCATGCAGTACAAGGAGGATCCGCGGTGATCATGAACAATTTATGGCTCCCCATAATAATTGGGATGATCACTGCTTTCCTCATGGCATACTTTATCTTGAGGAGGGAGAGTAGGAGATGAAGCTGGAGATAATTCTAGCTGTAATTCTCACGGTTTATGCGATCACGCTCTCTCTGGTTTCTAACTGGGTATGGGTAGCCGTAATGGTTTCGGCAGCGCTAACACTTGGTGCAATAAGCGCTTTAGTTGGTGCGAGGAAGTTGTTCTTCTTGGCAGGTGCGGCTCCGCATAGTGGTTTACTAGCAGCTCTAGCAGCGATACCATTATCCTTTGTAACAGGCTACGACCCAGTATTGATTGCTTCGCTCATAGGCGTATTATTGGTCTACATGGTTGGTTACGCAATACATCGTGGGCACGACCCTGATGTTTCGACATCTGTATTCATAGCTTTCTCGGCATCTCTAAGCGTTATCCTGGCGTATTATGTATTGACGAGTTATCCTGTACAGACAGATATATCCGCTATTATACTGGGCGATCCATTGCTTGCTACCCCGAGAGAAGCGTTATTCATGATAGGATTATCGATAGTAGCATTCGTCATCGTGTGGACGACTTATAGGGAGCAGGTCAGTATCGGTATTGACCGCGACTCAGCACGACTAGCAGGGATCAGGGTATGGGTATATGATCTAGTGGTATTCACGCTCCTCGGCTTGGCCGCGGCGGCTCTTCTAAG
>JAADCY010000010.1 GCA_013154205.1 Thermoproteota archaeon
AGGTATGTTTAAATCTTTCTTCGGATCAAGATTATAGATAGTGATAGCCATGCCCGAGAAGCTGAAATTCTTCGACATCAAGGCAAAGAAGCCGTTCTACACCGACAAGTACGAGGTAAAGATCGTCGAGAAGAAGAAAGGCGGCAAAGTAAAGATAGCCTTCGCTATAAGCCCCTACACAGGCATCAGAGTAGCTAGGATTATAGGGCCAGTCAAGGAAGAAGGGAAGAAAAAGAAGAAGTAAGGAAGGGGCTTTAACACGCATTAATAACTAATACGGTTTTTTCTCCCTAGTCTACCCCCATCCTAACAATTCATCCCACCCCACCCTTAAAAATCCTAGTCATCCATGAACGACTATTAGTGTACGGGGAGAACGTGTTTTGAAGAAATACTTTATGTTCAACGTCGTAGTGGAAGATACAGATTTATCGAATAAGATCAAAGCT
This sequence comes from Thermoproteota archaeon, assembly GCA_013154205.1. Classification (GTDB taxonomy): domain Archaea; phylum Thermoproteota; class Thermoprotei_A; order Sulfolobales; family Desulfurococcaceae; genus JAADCY01. The sequence goes on from JAADCY010000010.1 coordinate 450, forward strand.
GCTGTGAAGAAGTATTGTGGTAGATGGGTACATGTAAGTAGTGAGAAACAGAGACAAGCATACAATATCATAATCCAGAAGAGACCACACATATCTATACGTCTTATTGACCCATTAACAGTTCTACTCGAAATCCCAGATAACATAACAGGCTTCAAGACTGTGAGGATGATCGAGTATGCCAGGGCGCTTCTAAGACTGTCCATCGGATGGAGTAATGGATACCTGTTAGGTGCGAAGGAAGCATTGGAAGGGCTCGAAGTGCATCCTGCCTATGACGTATTTCTCGCAGCGCCCGGACTACTCAGCTTCATGGGTTTAGACGTGAATGAGCATATTGTCTTATTGGAGAAATTGTTCGGCGGAGAACACAAGGTGTTCTGCAACGGTGTTCTAGCCGGGAAGCTCATAATATATGATGATGGATGCGATATCAAAGCATTGATCGATAAAAATAGATGCAGTTGCAATATTGGAGATATGCCGTGGAATATTAACCGGGACGTTATGCTAAGACACATAAATGTGTCTAGACGGTTTCTTGAGAGCCTGGGCAGGCCTGATAGGGTCATAGTTAGTTTCAGCGGTGGTAAAGACAGTCTCGCCGCACTAGATCTGGCTGTGAAACACTATGGGTCAAGCAATGTGGAGGCAATATACGTGGATACTGGTGTAGATTTTCCAACCACTAAGACATATGTTGAGCGGATCGGGGAGATTCTCGGAGTCAAAGTACATACCGCCTATGCACCCGTTAAGGAGAACCTACCAGAGAAAGGCCTCCCCGGTAAGATTAACAGGTGGTGTACACTTCTCAAGACAAAGGCTTTCAAGGATAAGCTACGCGAGATCACGGATCGGAATGAGAAGATACTAGTCATAGTCGGTGATAGAGATACTGAGTCAGAGGCTAGATCGAGGAAACCACCTGTTAGGCGGCGTAAATGGTACTTAGAAGCGGCACCTATCAAGCAATGGAGCACGTTCATGGTCCAACTATACATGAAGATATATGATCTCCCAGTGAACCCTCTATACACAGCTGGATTCTATCGTCTCGGATGCTACATATGCCCCGCTCTAACTAGTCTTGAGAGAAAAGTTATGCTGGAAAAACTATGGGGTCAAATCAATGGCCTATCCTGGATTAACGAGTACTTTGAACGGTACTGCCCCGGAACATTCCTGAAACAATAGGGCGTGACAGTAGCGCCAGTAGGGCGAACACTAGTCCTCCGACAAGTATTATTGGCGGTTCACCAGATGCTTCTAGCTTTAACGCGATAACGAGCCCGATCAACGATACTATTAGACTTGCAATCCTTATCCTCCAATTACTGGTAACAAGGGGTTCTCTGGTTATTTTTAGCAAGAGTAGTGATGATACAAGTGCACCGATACTTATACCTGTGAGTAGTGGCGAGTCAGTATAGTCTGGCATCTCGGCTAATGCTATCAGCGATAATATAGTGCTGGGAATGCTAACAACCAATAAGTACTTCGCTACGTCCTTGAAGTACCTATAAATAATTATTGATAGTAACGCTATACCGATACCTATGGCGGCCCCGCCTACTACGTCTACGGGATAATGAACATGTAGTACTAGTCTCGAACCACTAACTGCTAGTGCATGGATAAATAGCGCCATGCCAAGGATTGGGTCGCCAGTCATATAGCCTATGAGCAGTGCGAAGGAGAAACTCATAGCGGCATGGCCGCTTGGAAAGCCTGGTCCCTCGGCCTTAACAAGCCATTCCGACATGGGTGGACGTGGCATCTTAAGCACTGTTTTTAGCATGACATCGGTTGAAGCCGTTAGGCCAAGCCCCCCGATTAGGAAGACGCCCTTATCTCCCCGGTACAGCGAGTAGATCAGGATCCCTATGACCATGTAGAAACCGCTCTTACCTACAAGGCTGGCAATCTTGGCTACTCCTATGTCGCCTAGATAAACCCCGATAAGCTCTACGATCGCAGCTATGAATAATAGGTATACAAGCGCCCTCTTAACATCGCCTGCCAATCTCCTCCACCGCAGAAACACTGGTTAGGATGAGCTATGCAGGTATTAATGACACTATATTATCATGGCTTGATCAAATAAATATTATGTATTCACACCGCTGCTCTTCTGCTTGGACAAGACCCTTGATGCTTTCTCAACAACGCTCCTTATCTCTTTAAGCCTGCCTTCTTCAATCCTGAAAACATAGCGTACGCCGTCAAAACCGTATACTACAAGCACATCCATAGGCCTCGATTTCTTAAGTGCCAGTGCACTTGCAGCTATGAAGAACGCTATCGCCGCGATATATACGTAGAGAATATATTGTGCTGCTTGGGAGCCTAGTGTATAGTGAGCTATTATGAACACTACTATGAGGAACGCGAATACTGCGAGCGATAGCTTCCTTATTAAGAAATACGCGTTGCTCGGGACCCTCATTAAGCCAAGGCTGATCTGGTAAGCCTTTATCCTATATACTTTCCCATTGCTCAACTCGACATCTACTATTCCTTCACGGGGAATAGCAATAGACCTAACCGTTCCGGCAAATCTCGTTTTCTTAACATATTGTTTACTCATACCCGGGAGCACCGATACTATGGTTTATCATGACTGGTTATCTATTGCTCGATATAAATTATTGATCGTTTTTAGACGGCTTGTATCTTGCTCGGGACAACTATTCTTCCTCTCTTCATGTGGATCAGCTTATCGGCGAGCCTCTCAGCCTGCCCATGATCATGGGTTACCAGTACAACGGTCAATTCTCTACAAAGGGATCTAAGTACTTCCTCTATCTTCTCTGTATTCTCCGGGTCAATATTCGCCGTTGGCTCATCGAGCAAGAGTATCTTGGGCTTAAGAGCTAGTGCTCTCGCGATACATAGTCTTTGTTGTTGTCCACCACTCAGTATGCCGGGTTTCTCGTCTAGTCTATCTTTGACTTCATCCCATAACATAGCCTTCTCTAGAGCCCAGCGTACCAGCTGGTCTAGCTCTTCCTTATCCTTGACCATATTGTGGAGGACAGGTCCTAACGCTATATTCTCATAGATAGACATGTGTGGGAAGGGATTCGGTGTCTGCGAGACGTAGACGGCTGCCCTGCGTAGATCGTATGGGTTCCATTTCCTAGTATCACGTCCCAGCACAACTATTTTCCCGGTATACTTCACGTTCTTATAGAGATCGATGAGCCTATTAACGGTTTTTAGAAGGGTTGATTTACCACCGCCGCTAGGCCCTATTATCACCGTGATCTTATTTATAGGCACTCGTAACGATATATCATATAGTATCTGCCTCCCACTTATCCAGAGATTAAGATTCTCAATACTAACGGCATATTCCATCATCCCGATAACCTCCTGAACAGTGTGAATAGGCATAGATATACTGTGAGCAAGACAAGGCTAGCGCCCCAAGCGGCTTCGTGATAATTCGGATAAGGTGTTAATGTATAGGTGTAGATGAGGAGTGGGATCGCTCCTATGGGTTTTCCCAGGCCTTGGAAATAAGTGAACCAGTTACCACCGATCGTGAAGAGGAGTGGTGCTGTTTCCCCGGATGCCCTTGCAAGTCCTATTAAGGCAGCCGTCAATAGCCCTCTGCGGGCCTTGCTCGTGAAGACCACGAATACTGTCTTGGCTCGTGATAATCCGAGGCTATAGCTCGCTAGCTTGAGCTCGGAAGGTATGTTTCTTAAAGCAGTCTCTATATGGGTGTAGATATAGGGGAGAATGACGAGTGATACAGCGATCGAGCCTGCCCAGGCGGAGAAGCCTCCCATTGGAACAACTATGATGGCATAGACAAGGATACCTATCAGTATTGATGGTACCTCCATCAAGCTCTTAGCCAGTACATCCACGGCCCTCCCAATAATAGATTTGGGGTACTCGACCGCTAGTACTGCGGCCATAAAGGCTAATGGATATCCTATCATCATTGATAAAAACATGATTACTAATGAGCCGACAAGGGCTGGCCCTATTCCCCCGGGGCTACTGGAGAGAGGACTGGACGGTAGTCCATAGAGGAAGCTGGGCCCTATACTGATAATAGTCTTGAATCCGTTAATTATTATGGCTGACAATATAGCGAATAATGGAGCTATACCTACAATCGCTAATGTGAACACGAGTAATGTGAAAACCCTGTCTTTCAGCATCCTAGATCTAGGCATTGATCCTCCACCTCTTCATCAAGTAGAGGCCTAGGCTGCTTAACGCCATGCCTGTTAATAGGAGGAATAAACCACCAGCGTAGAGAGCACTGGCCATGTACTTGTAGAAGATAGAGTTACCGAACTGATCCGCTATGAGTGATGAAACAGTGTATCCGGGCTCGAAAAGGCATGCCGGGATATTATACGTGTTACCTATCGTCAGTGACACCGCTATGGTTTCCCCGGCGGCTCTACCGAGGCTTAATAGTATGGCGGCTATTACAACGGGCTTCATATAGTTTAGTATCACCTTTACGGTCTCGTATCTCGTGAGACCTAGGCTATAACATGCCATCCATATC
>JAADCY010000261.1 GCA_013154205.1 Thermoproteota archaeon
TTTTCACTAAAAATTATTACATTTTAATAGTTATAGAATTAAGGGATTACTTTGAGCCACGGAACCCGCCTAAAATCCCCGTCGAAGGTTGCCAGTCTTTCTATATTGCTATACTTGCAGGTCAAGACTATTTGCGCGTCATTTGGCAAGAGCCTGTATGCTTGTACTATCTTGACTAGCTCGTCCGGGTCTTGATAGTCTTTCAGTATGGTTATTTTGAAGTCCCTGATGAAGCCGTTGACCTTTTCAATGGCTTCCATCGGGAATCCATGCTTGGCTATATATTTCCTAAAAGAGTATTTTTCCTTAACACCGTATCTCACTCTAGCAATCTTAGCGCCTACGGTGTAGAGTAGCTCATTGTATACTATCATGGGGATAGCCATGCCCTCTATAATTGCTTCCCGGATGACTCTCTCCGAGATACTAGTCAACTCTGTCACGAAGAGGAAATGATAGACTATGTTTGTGTCGAGGCATATCATTGGGCCTGAGCCTCCTCCTCGAGCTCCAGGAACTCCTCAGCAGACGATCTACCAAGAACACCCCTGTACTTCCTGATTAGCTCGTCGATATCCTCCTCCACAATTACCTTGTACTCCCTACCCTCCACGAGATCAACACTACTCAGCGGCTTTAGCACTCCCTTCTCATACCTCACCCTGATTACTTTTGACAATCCTTGTCCCCGTCCCCATACTATATATGCGGGAGGAATTAGCCTTTCCCACAACGTGTTACAACATTATCCAAGCATATTATCACTAATACCTCTCTAACAAAAATCCTGCAATCACACTACATTAAAGTTTAACCTTTTAATAAAACTACTAGTTCTTTCCGGCACATTCTCAACGGCTAGAAGTCTCAGCAACCACGACGACCCTCTTCAACGCTTCAGAAGCAAACTTAACGCCTCATACACGGCCTCTAACGGTATATCAAACTCCTCGGCAACCTCCCGGGGCTCCCAGCCGGCGGCAAGCATCTCCAATATGTCGTCAACAGTAATCCTGGTACCCTTCACAGTAGGATAACTTGGATTACAGCGGCGAACTCGATGGATTCATTATAGCCGTATATAAATAATTTTTTATTATACTATAAATTAATAACATATAATTTTTACAGCAAAGGCGAGAACACGTTACACCCCCATACAAACTCCCCGGGAAACCCTAGTTGACATATCAAGGTCTGCGCCTAAACGAGACTCCGAGCCTAAAAACAGAATCGAGCACGCCATCTTCATGCTCCCTCTCAATAATCACCATTGCCAACCGGGAAACAGAACGCTTAGATACGGTAAATTCGGAGTCTCATGCCGGTACCGTTAATCCATGTCCGCTAGCCGGTTTAACAAGCTCATCGTCACTAATTCTAAGCCTGGCTCACAAATGATCTAATAATTTTAAAAATATTTTTATTTACTTTTAGTTATAGGTAAATATATATTATACATAACCGCAATATATATAGCGAATAGTATTAGAAAACACGACCCCATACCTCCAGTCTAGCCGTGAAACAGGTGGGTGAGAGAATGAAGGTGAAAAACCTATATGCAACAGCTATAGTAATAGCAATGTTCCTAATAATAACAATCCCCACCTACGCTGATGTCATCGAGAACTCATCAATTACAGTAGGCGCAGAAGGGTACAACATCTTTGGAAGCTTGCTAGCCGGCGTATACTCCCAAGTAACTTTCGACTACGATATAACGGACAACGAGCTAACCGATGTTGACACGCGAAACTGGAGGTACAAGGCCTGGTGGTGCTTTACCTGTTATGCAGAAATAACTAGTACTAGTACGTCTGTCGACGAAGATCGCATCTATAACTTTGCCGACTGGGAAATGGGCTCTTGGAACGTAGATTATGACGGCTACAACAAGATAGAAGTTGAGCTCGACAATGATGGATACTTAGAGGTAGACTACTGGGTATTCATCGATGGAGAAGATACCTTCGGCGACACTGTTGAGGGCCTAGCAACAAACATACTGCCACTAGTTATACAATATATCTGGCGGTAAGTACAAACCCGTAATATGGTGACCGCCAGTGGGGCTTAGATCGAAAAACCTAGATCCCTATATTTTTCTTTCCTTTGTACTAATATTGTTGTTAATAGTTATCGTGTTTTACCCCATATTAATATACTACTTTGATACTTATAGCAAAAATCCTAAAGGGCTACATGAGAATTCCCAATTTACATATATATTATTATTTAAGGCCGATTTTCGCAGTGCACCAGACAATATCTCAAAATTATTATTAGATAAATATAACTCCAAGACTTATGCAATAATAATTAGCATTAACAGTATAAATTTGACAAATAATAGCGCTTATGTTTCCTACAGATTAGTTGCGATTCCCCCAGGCAGTCTTATAAGTGTCAGACCAGTGGGTGAAGGCGGAATTTTAATAAGTAATTATACTATAATAGAAAAAGTAGATGCGGTGGAGCGGCTGGATGAATTCCCATTGTATTTCCTTTTTCTTCCACGTGATAATATTAATGATAATTTTAAAATTAAAATAGAGGATAAAGGTTTTTATAAAGGGGGCCTATTCCAGCTTAGACCTGATCAAGTTTTAGGTGTGCCCAAGCTCTATAGTGCGCTGTGGGTTTACATCGAGGATTCCGCTACACTCAATGTTACATTGAATGTATCTTGTGATGATGTGGGATGCTTTATTAGTTATATCGGTTTCGACAATGATTATTTATTATTACTTAAATTTAGCGCTGATTTTGGAATCTTAGATGAAGCTAACAATAATGCAAAGATATTTTCTCATTATATACTATTGAAATACTTGGAGCCCTTCAACCATACTACTCTATATTTTGCTGTCAACAATTATCCAGAAATATTTAGTAACGATTACGTGCTTTTAGCGTTAGACACTGTAGAGAGATCAGTTCCGGAAGAGCAAGCATGGCTTGAATTTGCATGGTTCCGTTTTAACAGCCTTTTCCCTGTATCTTATGCTATGATCGTTGGAGCCCTCATCTTGCTAATCGTGAGGGTTCGAAAATGGCAGTAAGAATTAGGGCCGAGAAGCTAATCAAGACTTATGGACCAATCATTGCATTAGAGATTGAGAAGTTAGAAATAGAGACGAACATTCTCGCTATAATCGGTCCGAACGGTAGCGGTAAGACAACTCTCTTATCTATTATTACAGGTATTCGATATCCTAGTAAAGGTCTTCTAGAGCTGGACGGTTTTGTTCCCTACAATGATAGGGAGAAAGCTATCAGGGAGATTAGTTTCTTGTTTGACAGGCCGAGGCTTCCGCTTCCCGCCAGGGTTAGAGATGTTATATCTCTAGCTAAAGATTTAGGCGATCCTGATGGCGTAGAGGAGTTCGTCAGTATTATGGGTATCGATGGCTTTCTTGATCGTCGACTATCGAGTCTCTCCATGGGCCAGGCACAACTTGTGGGCCTGATGGTCGTCCTCAATATGAACTCTAGGATTATAGTTCTGGACGAGCCATTCGCACATCTTGATGTTAAGAGAGCCTCCTTGTTGGCTGAATTTCTGAAAAAGAAGTGTAGGAGCAGAAATGGAGGCTGCATATATACTACTCATACTCCGTGGGAAGCTGAGAGCCTTGCCGATCATATGGTGCTTCTCAGAGATGGGAGGCTAGAGTGGTGGGGTAGTCTAGAGGATCTCATTAAAGATAATATCTTGGAGGTTTATTTTAGACCCGACTTGGAAGATATCGGGAGAGTTCTCTCAGGAACTGGTCTCAAAACTATTGGATGTTTTGGATATATTTGTCTTGTTCGAGAGGAAGATGACATCCTTCGTATTCTCGAGGAGTTATACAAGAACAATATAATATTAGGGTTTAGGCGTACAGGGGTGAGGAAAATCTATGTTGAAAGTATTGGGCAAGGCGGTTAGATGGTATATGATAGGTCTTTTCCACCCCTTAACAATTATGTTAGCTGTTGTAGTAGTTGTTGCTCTTTATGAAGGTATAATCTCTAATGGTCGAACACAAATGAACATAATAATGACGTTGGAATTGCTTCTCTATCCGCTTTATTTCTTACAGGCAGCCTTACATATTGTCCGGGACGCTAAGACTTCACTATTTGAGCTTTCCCTTATAAAAAGCTGGAAAATTCTCTATGTATCTAGGATTATAGTTTTCACAGTTGCATTATTACCCGTTTATCTTCCTATTCTTATTATATTAATTATTAATAATTTAAACAATATTGTTATTCCATTCACACTAAAAACACTAAGTTATATATCAATTTTATCGATCGGAATTCTACTTTACTCAAAACGAGGAGCCCTAACTTTTCTCCTAGTTGCAACCTTTATCTTACCTATGTCGGTGCTTGCTATCGTTAACAGTCTGCCACCCGACTATAAACTAGGCTTTATAGAATCAATAGTATTTTATTTTATATCTCCTATAATACTACATGAGATGAATTATCTCATGGCTATTGATGAAGCAACGGTCCAAGTTGCCTCGTTTTTCGTAGCTATTATTATAATAATACTTTCGGGTTTAATTTTTGTGCGTGAGGAGGTAGAGTTTTAAAATAATATAATTTTTATTTAATTTTGCGGGGATACTTGTTGTGTGGAATTGTATCCAGTAGTGACCGTGCTGAGGGAGCGTCGTCTCTTGGCCTAGAAGCTATAATCACGTCGGCAACCAGTCTCTCTTTGGTCCTTAAGAGGTTCACCTGCTGGTAGAAGAGCCATGTTATTGTGAGCGCTGTCGCTAAGTCCCATAATCTTGATCGTGTTTCTCCAATATATTGGAAGCCGGGGATTAGGTATTGTTGTTTTATGTCCATTCCAGTGAACTCGTCGTAACCCGTTAGTATTGAGGCTATTAGGGTGCCCTTGGATTTGCCTGGTGCTAGGTGCATTTCCTTGTATGCGTTGGCGTGCAGGATTCTTGGGAGAAGGTTCTTTTGTT
>JAADCY010000144.1 GCA_013154205.1 Thermoproteota archaeon
TTCTAGTCTTATGGTGGGATTTATATTTTTGTGGTCTTCTCTATTGTAATGTGTTGGTGTCTGTTATGGGCTCGGTTTTCACGGAAGGTATAGATAAGGTATTATCGCGTGATATTGAAGAGATAGATAATGTTTTATCGGTGAAGGATGAGGTTCGTGAAGAGACCATTAGGATTACGCGTGATATCCTACGTTTAAGCACTGAGGCTGTAAGAATGCTTCATTTGAGGAGATACGAGGATGCACGTAGAAATATAGAGGCGGCTTCTCATCTTGTTTCAACATTGAAAGAACTACTGCATGATCATCCTGACCTGTACTATAGTGGGTTAGTCTATAATAGTGTCTCGGAGTATGCCGAGGCGAGAATATCCTATAGTTTGATCGTTGAGAAGAAAATGCCCAGTTATCAAGATCTAAACATTCATTATGTCCCATATCTTCAGGGCCTGGGGGATGTAGTGGGAGAGCTACGCAGACATGTTATCATGCTTCTCAACGAGGAAAAAATTGATGAGGCGAGCGAGTATGTTGAAGCAATGGAAACGATCTATTTATGGCTACGCAAGCTCAACTATCCAGACGCCCTAGTCCCGGGGCTAAGACACAAAGTAGATGTAGCGAGGAGATTGATAGAAGACACGCGTGTCCTTCTCCTTAATACCCGTAACGCGCTGAAGGTCTCGAGAACGATAAACAAGATACTAGACACTGATAAGAGGTAAGAAACGTTTTGAAGGTATTGAGGAAGTGGTGCGGCGGCCGGGATTTGAACCCGGGATCTCCGGCGTGGCAGGACATAGCGAAATCTCACGCTTTTATTCATGGGGATAATCCTAAAATAGATCAGAAACATAAAGATCCAGAACTGGATCTAAACAATTAGTTTCGGCGATCATTATGGGTTCTACCGACAGTATTAGGATCCTTGTGAGGGTTCAGGGAAAGAAGACGACTGGGGGTTATTACCTATATGTGAACATTCCTCGAGAGATTGAGAAGGCTTTAGGCCTTACTAAAGGCGATTTCCTTGAGGCCCGGATTAAAGGGAATAAGATCATTTTGAAGAAATTGTGAATCTGCAGCAGTAGATCCTTCACAATTGTGTAGGCCTGGGGCTGTAGCCTCACAACTGTTGTGCACCGGTCCTCCCAGGGTTTCACAATATCATTCCTGGATCGTAGAGCGGTGGGAATGTTAGGGGTATATGGTAGTCCCAGGGCGGATCATCTGTTTCTATGGGTAGAATCGAGGGATCGACTATGTATCCCGTGCCTAGGAATTTGTAACCGGTTTCTTGTTCTCCTATTATTACCTTTGTTTTTACTATGGTTTTCTCAGGGTTTAGCTGCTTTGAGTTTGTGAAGAACCGGGAGTTCAGGGCCCAGTAGAGCGTGATAGGGTTTATCTTCCTTGTTTCTACCTCCATGTTCTCTAGGTCTAGGTCTTGGAATGCTTTTACCAGGTATTTCTTAATGTATGATCTAAGGTTTGAGGGGAGTCCTGCTCCGTCTTTCTTTATTTCTTCATCGGCCTTCATGGTCTTGAACAGCTTCTTGGGTATCCATACTCCGGAGCGGTTTACTATAGTGTACATGAAGTTTATCTTACCGAAACCTATACGCTCGAGCTCTGGAGTTACTTCTTTCTTCTTATCGCCTATCCGGGCTATCCCCAATAATAGTACGTGATAATGAACCAGGCCTGATTTCGTGAACTCGATTACTCTTATATACTGGGGCCTCTTACCAAGCTTCTTCTTTAACCATGACATGAACCTATTCCATGCCTTTTGAAGCTCATACCTCATCTCTATCAAATTCCTATAACGCTTAGGATCAACCGTCAAGGTAAGCCATACACCAACATGAAACTTATTCGTCTTGTCAAAAACAGCGTGAAACTTTCGGAGCAAACGCTTAATCCCATTCCTCGAGAACCTATGACGATAACCAATCCAAAGAGTACGGCCATCATCATTTACCAAAACAATAACCCTTTGCTGCGTATCTTTTTGATACGCATTAAACAACTCATTAACAACAGCATAATCATCAAGAGTAAGCTGACTCCTCCTCAACAAAAACCTCCAAGCCTGGACACGGGCCCAATGAGCCCTCCTCGGAAACCTAATCCGTTGTGAACTCCTGGAGCGTCGACAACACAATTGTGAAGTTGCAGCTCGAGATCCTACACAACCATTGTGTACCGGTTCTCCCAGGCCGACACAACTATTGTGAAACCCTGAGCCGTCGACAACACAATTTGTTGTGAAGGCCGTGATTGATTTGATGACCCCCCTTTCACAATTCCTCATCGCAGTTTGAGAAACACGCCTATTATAAATCAAGTCAACTACTCCCTTCCCAAAATCAACGGCAATAATACTATTGTGTGATGAGTGCATTCCAAAGAATATCAATCTGCTAGATCTTCTTGGTCTCCGAATGCTAAATTCGACTCTATGCTTCATATATTGATATAGTGTTTTGTGATGAAGGCTTATCCATGTCATGCCATCGAATTTTTCACGTGTGATTATGCCTTTTTTCTCGAGGGGCTTGATTACTTTATGTATAATTGTTCTATGTACCTTGAATAACCTAGCTAGATAAGGTATATTGTAACGATAGGGGGGCTGATTGAGTAAAGAAAGAATTTGTTTTCGGAGCTCCCGGTAACTGGTCATTGCCCCTAGTACCCGTGATTATATCTTTAGGAACTCCGTTAGCCTTCTGATCTTGATTTCTTTTGGTATAAAGTATCTGCAGTAGCCAGTGTAGTAGGTTACAGGCCTATTGAATCGTCCGCATAAACCTAGTAGCTCTGAGCCAGGCCTGTTTTTCTCTATCCATACATATGCATCGTGTTTCTCCATTTCGTCGAGATCCTTAACGCTTATGAAATAGCGGCACTTTCGACAATCAACCTTGGCCATTCTTATTCACCTGTTTTACAGGGCAGAACTGTCTAAAGATGCAATAGTTACACTCCCAAGGATACCTGGGGGCTGGCTTGCCTTCTTTGAGCTCTTTGATAAGCTGCTTCAGCATTTCATCATCTATAGGCTCGATCTCATACTCGAGAATCTTAGTCTCATTGTTCAACACGATATATACTAGGATCGCTCTTGGCTTATCGAATAATTTAGCATAAATTGCAGCTTGTAGCTTGTGGTTTTCGTGAGGTAGTTCCTTTGTTGAACGTGTAGTTTTAAGCTCTACGACCGCATCACTCGTTACTATATCGGCTCTCCCAACCAGGGTTACCCCGTTAACTTCTCTTGTAACAGGAACTTCCACCTGAATATCATCAACCATGTATTCTATTCTAGAAAGAATAGCTTCGATACCCTCATGAACAATCTTACCAAGCAGGATCTTCTCATTAAAGTTAAGCTGTAGCGATAATGAGGGATAACGTTTCCGAAGATAATGCTTCAGCGGGCATCCTACAAGCTCGGTAACAAAAACATAGCCATTATCCTTAAGCACACGATTCAATGACTCGCTAATATAGTAATTAATGATAACGTCTATGACGCTCCTCAATACGGTGTCTCCTCACATCTTAATCCAAATGCTTTCATAAGGTTTTCCACGAGCTCTCTACATTCATCTGTCATGAACTCGCTAAGATCAAATGCATCAGCTTTCTCAAGATTTACCAGATCACAATAGAACTCCTTGATAGCGATAACATCAGGCCTTATCCTTCGCAGTCTATCAGTAATAATTTCGACACCACGCTTAGCATAATACCTAAGATAGTCTTGGGCCGTGATTACCTCCATACTAGGATCTCCCCCGGCTTTAATGATTCGATAAGAGAATCGATCGAGAATTCCTTATTCAGGTCCTCAATTATTTCGTGGAATCTCCTAAGATGATATTGAGCAGTATCTAGCTTCGCATAATGCTCCTTAAGGAATCTAAATAATAGGAGAGCATCAACCTCATCTGGAGAGCAGCCAAAACGCCGATTCATAACCTGATATAGCTTTTCTTTGCTGAATTTTTCTATCCTTCCAAGTCCTATTACCTTACGTTTCCATCCTACATAGATCTCGAGCGAGGCATACTCTGACTTACCGTTTGATCTCCTTACAAGGTACGCTTTTCCATCCCAGTCATCAGGATTAATACCTAGCTTCCTAAGACAAGAAAAAGCCAACTTCTCTATCCGTTTAAGATTAAGACGAGCCTCTTTTATTATTTGATCGAGTTCAGAGCATATCATAACTTACACCTATTCTGTCGGGCTCGATATCCAAATAATTCTATCTAGTCTCGATAGAATAAAAATCTTCTTATAAAGAGAATATGTAGATTCATGAAAGGTTGTGTTGTAGTTGTGGAAGATCCTACACAATAACCAAGGATATGATTCTATGAAAAAACTGGGTTCCTTTCAATCATTTTTTCTTTAGCTTGGTGTAGGCTATTGTTGCTGCTAGTATTATTATTCCTATTATTATTGTTAGGAATCCCGTGCTCTGTAGTGCTCCTTCGAGATAGCTTATCTCCAGGGTTTTCTCTGTTGCCTTCTGGACTTGCTCTAGCTCGTAGATCCATGTCTGGGTCTTGTTCGAGTACATTGCGCTTTTCATGGCTAGGCTGTCCAGGCGGAACTTCATCAGCCAGTATGTTACTTTGTTGAAGAAGTCTTCCATGCTCTGCAGCCCTTTTATAACTGCATTGTATTCATCGCTATGAGTTAGCTGGTACAGCTGCCAATACTCTCGCTCGTACTGGACTCTGACTTGATAGACTTGATATGCGAAGAACATCAGAACTATACCCAAGACTATAAGGCCTACAGCGAAGCCGGTCAGGAAGCCTGTCTTATCCAAACTGGTTCACCGAAAAAACAATAGATATGACGCGGGAAAAATAAGGGGTCTTCCATGGTTTCCCAGCTCCTTTTGCAGGGGTTTTATAAAGGGGTTGTAGCGGTTCTGGGCAGGGGGTTTAAAA
>JAADCY010000259.1 GCA_013154205.1 Thermoproteota archaeon
AAGACTATCAAGGGAGCTGAGCATGTATGCCGGTACTTGACCCTCTGCAGGGCCTGACCTATCTGCTCACCGTTAAGTACGTGCTGGTATTGATAGCCATAGCACCGCTCATAGCTGGCAGTCTATTAGTCGATAAGATGAGGAGGCTGGGCAGAGCCCTCAGGGTATTTGCTTATGCCTACCTGTTCTTCCTTGTAGGAATAGATTATCTATGGCTACACATACTGCTACCTCTATCATATCCATTCCTAGTACTTCTGGGCACCATAGGGCTGGCGGTAACCCTCTACACTGAGGGATACTCGAGAGTACTGCTCGGTATGGCGAGGCCCCTCCAGATAATCGTCGAGATACTCTCAGTAGCGCTACTCCTGCTCTTCACGTCGACGCTCGTCATAGAGTTCGTCATGTACTGGATACTAACTGAGCTCGTAGGATTCATGATAATAATATTCGATGGGACCAGAGAGTCCTGGAGAGCCGCTATAACATACCTGGTAATAGGTGCGTTGACAGCTGATTTCAGCCTCTTCACATTGCTCGCAGTCATTGCGGAGAAGGTTGGTTTGACCACACTATTCTCCATGACTCTACAATCGATCATAGTTCAAGGGATAAGTGTAGGTCCGTTTTTAACAGTACTTATTCTGCTGGGCTTCATAGCCAAATCAGCACTAGTACCTCTCCACTTCTGGCTACCCGACGCGTACACGTTAGCTCCTAGCCCTGCCTCAGCGAGCTTCAGCGGCATTATGGAGAAAATGAGTATATTCGGAGTCCTACTTGTAACAAGGCTGGTACATCTCGATCCAAGTGTCACGGTTGGGTTGTTCCTAGGCCTCGGCACCATAACTATATTCTACGCCGCAACACAGGCGATGCTACAGACCGATGCGAAGAAGCTTCTCAGCTATAGCACCATGGCTTATAGCGGGTGCTTAATGACCCTCGTAGCAGTCTACGTCGCATCGGGCATGACCCTCCCAATGTATCTGGCTATAATAATGATGATGTTCGCCCATGGCTTATCCAAGAGCCTGTTATTCCTTAACGCGGGAACAATGGAGATACTGGCTAACACTCGTGAAATATACCGGTTGGGCTACTTGGCGAGGATAGATCGTAATGGTGCTTTCTCTATAGTCATGGGCGGTATTAGCCTCCTAGGCGTGCCGTCAACGATCGGTTTTGTCGGCAAACTATATGCAATAATAGCCTTGATCACAACATATTTTAGTGTAGGAGCAGTAGCATTACCGGCGATAGCGGCCTTCATATATCTCTCATCAACAGGAATAGTCTATACACTCAAGTATCTCGGAAGCTATTATGGAGGCTACAAGCCCCTCATAAGCGGTATTAGGAAATACTATCTACTCGACATCGGGGAAGCCGTCGGCGTCGCCTCAATCATAGTCTTCGGAGCAGCAGGAGCAGTATATCTCTACGAGATAGGATTATCCCCCTACATAGTAGTGGCGGACCTAGCAGTAGTGGCCGCACTAGGAGTACTGCTCTACATCATCAAGAAACGCGGTATCTGGTACAGGGAAGACGAGCCCTGGCTCGGAGGTGCATATCCATGAGCTACGCCCGTGCATCCATAGTCTATGGAATAGATAAGCTTTTGGAGAAGATTAAGAAGGGAGTCGCTAAGCTGAAGGGTCCCCTGGGAAGGATAGCGGCCACAATAGTTGTCGCGCCAGTGGTTATAGGGCAGCGCACCGAGAACGCGATCATAAGGTTCTCGAACAGCTTGGCCCGGAAGATAAATGAAGCCCAGAGAAGCCTTGAGGAGAGCCTTACCATGGCTAGCCTCTACATAGGATTCCTCATGACGACGGCTATAGTGCTCGCAACGGTGGTGCTCTATGTGGCTGGTCATTAGCCTCTACATAGTGTTTCTCCTGGTATTCCTGCTTATACCGCCTCTCTACGACGGTATAGAGAGAAAGATACGTGCAAAACTGCACAGCCGTGTAGGGCCTCCCACGGTTCTCCAGACATGGTATGATATATTGAAGCTGTTCAAGAAGGAGCTCGTAGTCACAGATACTGGTCTATTATCAATACTGCTTGGAGGCCTACTACTGATAACCGTGATCATAACTGCTTTGTCGATGCCGCTCGGCTTCAACACGCCATTAACTAGTTCTACCGCCAGCCTAGTATTGTTCACCGTACTGCTGATCGGGTGCCAGCTCCTCTGGGTAAGCCTATCCCTAACACCTGGAAACCCATACGCAACAGTGGGTGTCTTTAGAGAAGCTGTGCTCGGCATGATAAACGAGTTCTTCCTAGTACTAGGGCTTGTAGCCCTGATGTTCTATATAGGATCACCTAGCTTCGCGTCAATGACGAGCATTAGGCCGAGCATAACGTACGCATTAATATTCCTACTTCTCGCGGTATCAGCGTATATTGGGTCAGGGAGAATACCCTACGACATAGCCGAGGCCGAGCCAGAGCTCGCCAGCGGTATACTCATAGAGTTCTCAGGGCCACTCCTCGGAATAACACTGTACAGCCACTTCTTGAAACGCGCAATACTCTATGGCCTATTAGCCGACATGATAGTCTTGCCGCTTGCAAGGATCATAGGAGTAGTCGGCGCCGCAATCCTATACCCAGCGATACTCCTGATCATCTGGGTGATCTTCGCAGTCATTAGTGTCTTACTAGGGAGAACACGTGTAGATATAGCGCCTAAATCTATGTTAAAGATCTACATACCCTTATCCATAGCCATACTCATAGCGTGGATCGCGGGGGTGTGACTTGATGAGTGCTGAGAAGCTCATGAAAATAGTTGAGGAGAAGCTCTCCGGACTGGCCGACGAGATAAGATACGTTGAGTCGGCCGGGATAATAGTTCGTGTTAAACCAGTCAATCTGAGAGAAGCAGCGCACATAGTACATGATGATATTGATGCTTATTTCCGCACAATGATGGCTGTTGACGAGAGACCCTTGAACAATACTTTTGCGGCATACTACGTTTTCGGCCGTGACCAGGAGGGCGTCAATATAATCATAGAGACCCATGCTGACCCATTAACACCCGTTCTGCCCACAATAGCCGATATAGTTCCCGCCGCGGACTGGTATGAGCTCGAAGCATGGGATCTACTGGGTATAAGGTTTAAGGATAGGAAGTTACATAGATTCGTGCTTCCCGATGACTGGCCGGAAGGCCTATATCCTTTGAGAAAAGATGTGGAGTATACTGCACGTCCAAGCCCAAGGATAACCTATAAGCCACCACTACAAGGACCACGCCTACCCGTAGGCCCGTATCATCCTGCTCTCCACGAGCCGGAATACTTCGAGCTCTTCGTCGAGGGAGAAAGAGTAGTCGATGTAGAGTATAACGGGTTCCACGTACACCGCGGAATAGAGAAACTGGCCGAAAGCCCCAGGTTCACCTACCAGAAAGTACCATTCTTGGCCGAGAGGATCTGCGGTATATGTGGCTTCGTGCACAGCGTGGCCTACACCTTGAGCGTCGAGAACGCCGCCAAGATAGAGGTTCCAGAGAGAGCCCAGTACATACGCAGCATAGTCCTCGAGGTCGAGAGGCTGCACAGCCACCTATTATGGCTTGGCGTAGCATGCCATCTCCTCGGCTACGACGCAGGCTTCATGCATTCCTGGAGAGTGCGTGAAAAAGTAATGGTGCTAGCCGAACTATTGACTGGTAGTAGGAAGACCTATGGGATAAACCTGGTTGGAGGAGTAAGGAAAGACATCAATATGGACAAGATAACCGCTATAAGAAATACACTTGCCTGGCTACGAAGCGAGTTCACGAAGCTCGCGGATCTCGTGACAAGTGTGCCCCAGATAGTCAGGAGGGCCAGTGGGACAGGTATACTGCCCAGGGATGAAGCGAGGAAGCTCAGCGTTGTAGGCCCCGTAGCGAGGGCGTCTGGGCTCGACCGCGATGTTAGACGTGACTACCCGTATTGCGCTTATAAAGATGTGTCTTTCAAAGTACCAGTCTATACCGAGGGAGATAACCTAGCCCGTGTCCTGGTGAGGGTTGAAGAGATCTTTGAGGCCATGAATATTATTGAGCAGCTTCTCGACCAATTGCCCGGTGGCCCCATCATGGCTGAGAAGATAGAGGTACCCGAAGGACTCATAGGCGTAGGAAATGTTGAGGCTCCGCGCGGCGAGGATATACATGTAATTATAACTGGTCGTGGCAGGCCTTACCGCTGGAGGGTCCGTGCCCCTACATATCAGAATATTCCAGCGCTGAAAGTCATGCTTCATGATACACCTCTCGCTGACGCTCCTCTAACCATTGCTAGCATAGACCCGTGCTTCTCATGTACTGATAGAATAGTCGTGATAGATCTCAAGACGGGTAAGCGGGAGAAGCTCAAAGCACCATCGATACCGGGAGGATGTGGGTGTGAAATATGGGTCTGAAGAAGCTCTTTAAGCCCTTCAAGCTTATCAGTGTGGCTCGTCGTAGCGGTGTAGTCACGGTACTTTACCCGTACCAGAAGCCTTTGATCACGACCGAGTTCCGCGGCAAGATAAGTATTGATGCGTCTAAATGTATGGGTTGTGGAGCATGTGTTAATGTCTGCCCGCCTAACGCCTTGACTTTAAATAGGCGTGACAACACGATCATACTTAACTATTTCATGGGGAGATGTATTTTCTGTGGGCGCTGTGCCGAGGTATGCCCTGTAGGAGCGATAACTGTTACACATGAGTTTGAGCTAGCCTCGATGAGCACGAGAGACCTGAACGAGAGCCTCGTCCACCAGGTCGAGAAATGCAGCGGTTGTGGAGGAGGACTGGGTGCGACAAGGAGGAAGCTCCAGTATGTAATACTCCATAGCCCTACCGCTGAAAACTATGTGCACCTATGCCCTGATTGTAGGAAGAAACGCTTCATCAACGCCCTAGCTATGAAGATGGGTGCGAGGACTGAGAATGTTGAAGGTTAACCCG
>JAADCY010000073.1 GCA_013154205.1 Thermoproteota archaeon
CCTACACGAGATCAGCCTTAGCGAAGTGGTTCCAAGTGCAGGGACTATTCAAACTAAATGATAAGCTCGGAAAACGCCTCGTCCTAATACTTAGGAACTACCCCTGTTCTTGGGGAAGATGTAGTTTCTGTCCTTTTCATCTAGAACAATCAACCAATACTTGGGACATCATAACATTTAACAGGAGGATAATACGGGAAGCACTACGTATCGCTGAGACCGAGGATTACGAGCGCATAGCAGTGTTCAATGGTGGAAGCTTTAGCGAGCTCCCCTACGACTCGGTTAACGAACTTGTACCGCTCGCGAAGAACAGGGTATTCGAGATAGAATCACGCAGTAATTTTATCACAGAAGATTTCGTCAAAAACATTCTCCGTCTACTTGAGCCCAGGAAACTTATTGTAAGGATAGGTTTCGAGGTAGCCGATCAGTATATACGCGAGAAGCTTCTCCGTAAAGGAATGCCTGATTCTGAGATAAAGAGGATCTTATGGATAAAGCGTAGGCTCAGAGAGGAAAACCTGCCCGTAGAGTTCTGGGTCTACGTACTATTCGGGATCGAATACATTCCTGAGGAAAAAGTTGTTGAATCAGTAAAATACTTCAAGAAGCTCTTCGACGGAGTAATAGCGATTAAGTATAAAAAGTATTTACCAGAACATCCAGAAGAAAAAACAGTATCATCAATGCTTGCACGCTTCTTAGAGGAAGAAGCAGATCTAGTTGATTGGGGCGGAGAAGAATGGGAGATCAAGAAAAGAAACGAGAAGAACTCGAAATAATATGGGATGGCAAAAACTTGGACTGGGTTAAACCGAGAACATGCAGAGAATACCTTAGAGGTGTTGGTCTCAAATATCTTCTAAATCCTTACTTCGAAGAAGGATTTGAGAAACTGATACGTGAATACAGGCCTAGGAAACATTATCCTATAGGACTTATCATGCCTTGTAGTTACGGTAAACCCTATAGTAACAGCTACATCCACTATATGATCAGGAGAAGCATTGCCGACCTCATAAAGAACGGTGTGGTTCACGAAATAATAGTGACAAATGCAGGAGTAGTGCCGAGAGAGCTGGACGAGTACTGGCCTTACGTAGCATACGATTGGAACCCCATGTATGAAACGCCTGAGATAAAGGAGTGGTATACAAAGGTATTGGAGAAAAGACTCAGTGAATACATCATAACGTTTCGAAAATACTATGACCGCTTCGCCGCGTATCTGCGCTGGAACAGTGATAGCTGGAGAGCTGTTGAGAGAATATCTGAGAAACTAGGGATCGGGATCCCCAACTTAGCGCCAAAGAATGTTCCCGAACAAGAAGTAATAGAGGCGTCCCTTAATGGCCTGTATGAGGATGAAGACATAGTGCTTATCACGAATTCCTCGCTTAAGAGATTAAGAGAAAAACTTCTTGAAATACTTGGGAAGACTTAGTAATCGCATGGTCTGGTTGGGCCGTGTAGGCTAGGATAGTATTTCTTCTAGGAATTTCCCATTCTCATATATTAGGTCTCCATCGGCGTAGACTCTGTGTTTCTTCATGTCTTTTATCATGTCCCAGTGTATTGCGCTGACGTTTTTACCTCCACACTCAGGGTAGGCAGCACCTAGCGCCATATGTATGGTTCCGCCTATTTTCTCATCGAACAGTATCTCTTTCGTGAATCTCGTTATATTGTAGTTGAGGCCGAAAGCTATTTCTCCCAGCCTCTTAGCGCCTTCATCGGTCTCCAACATCTTCTTAAGGAATTCTTCTCCACGCCTAGCTTTTGCTTCTACAACAACTCCTTTCTTGAAGACCAGCTTTACACCCTCTACTTCTACACCTCTCCATATTGCCGGATAGTCGAACTCGACCCATCCTTCTACGCTGTCCTCTATAGGTGCTGAGAATACCTCGCCTCCGGGCATGTTGTAGTGTCCGTCGTCGTTGATCCATTTACGACCATCTACTCTTAGTGTGAGCTCTATTCCGGGGCCAACGTATCTTAGTTCGCTAACCTTGTTCAGGAAATTAGCTATTTTCTCCTGTTTCTCTCCTATCTCTTTCCAAGCCTTCACTGGATCGGGGGAGTCACTATATGTTGCATGGAACACAAAGTCTTGGTAATCAAGTATACTCATACCTGCTTCCTGCGCCAATGCTCTTGTTGGGAACGGGGCTACAACCCATTTCAGTTCTCCCTTAGCACTCCTCTGCATAAATATCATGTTTAGTTCTCTTCTAGCCTGGCTCCTCTTCTTTATCTTCTCGGGATCGATCCCCATTAACGGCTTTGTATGACTTGGACTGAGTATGTTTATGAACGCATCTACTTTCTCAACCATTTCCTTCTCGATAGGGCTGATATGTGATAGGACATCATCGGTTGCGTATTTGTAGAATACTTCGCTGATTGATTCATCGCCCAGATTTATCATGAGCGGATATGCTCCTTTCTGAACAGTGTATTTAACGATCTCTCTTATCAGAGGAAGGGCTTCTATACCGCCCGATATAACGACTTCTTCTCCCTTCTTAAGATATACACAGTATTCGGTAATCAGTCTCGCCAGATTACTGATCCTTGGATCAACCATGTTTTTCACCATATAAATTGAATATAAGGTGTTTTAGAGTATATTATTTTCTCAGAAGAACCGTTTAGCCACAGTATTCATTGTGTGAAAGATATTGTTTAATTTTAGGTTATATAGTAGGTTCTCCTCATGGTGAAAGTCTTTGAGCCTGCAGGGAAGACGCGTTAATTGGTTGGCTTATTTCTCGCTCTACAATATAGAGCTTGAAATACTCATCAACGCCTTTGCCACTATTTATAATGAGATGAGGGCATGCACGATTAAGGATTTGACAACTCCTCATGTATTCGAAAAGCTCAATCCAAGCCTGGTGGATAAGCTCGTCGGGAAAGGAGTGTTGAAAAAATTCAGGAAAAGCGGTAACACATACTATACATTGACAAGTAGAGGGTTGAAGGCCTTCTTTATCACGGTATCCCCGATTGTTAGGGCTATTGATGATGAGAAAGGAAAAACTGTAAAGGAGATAGCGGATGAGGTCTCTAAACATGTATTATTTGGAGGAATACACAGGGTTTATAAGACGCATCAAGGCCTTGTTAAACGAATACTAGATATCCTCTGCAGCGTGGGCTTAGCTGATTACAGGGACGGAGAATACTATCCGGTATCTGAAGAGAATCGGGCAAGGGCTGTTGCCGAGCTATTGAGCAGGATAAGTGGTGTCGCTACACTACGGAGGATCGAGGACATTGTCCGCACGATCGTTCAATCAATAGGAATAGATCAGTCACGCATTGATGAGATCATAGCTAATATTGTGAGTCATGGAATAGTGATCGGAGACCGTGATCCTAGGAGAGCCCTGCTAGAACTACTCATGAAGGTGAGAAATCTAGCTGCAGAAAAGCTAAGAAACGGAAGGGTTTTGGAGGCAGCAGCATACGAGGCCGCGGGCCTCGAGATCATAAGGAGTCTTGAAAGACTTGGCGTAGAGAACAAGGAGCTAAGAGAGAACAAGTCTAAGTTCTTGTTCCATTTCTACGAGGCACTAGGAGATTATTTCTATCAGAATCTAGCGTTTGACGCTGCAAGAACGATTTATCACTGGGCTGTCCTCGCGGCTCAAGACACGCCTGCTCTCGCTAGGGATGCTCATCGTGCAAACGCTAAGTATCTTTTAAGCCATGCAAGAAGCCTCGCGTCAAGGGGAAGATATGAGGAAGCTCTTGCCCGTCTCGACGAGCTGATAGGATACTATAAATCGACTGGTGCGCTCCGCGAGGCCCATATAGCTGAAGCCCTTAGGAAAGAGTATATGGCCGAGATCGAGATCAAGCGTAACAAGCCGTGCCATGCGAGTAAATCATGGTTGGAGGCCGCTGCTATTTTCGATGATCTCGGTGGTGAGTATAAGAGCAAGGCACAGGCATTACGGGTGAAATCACTAATCAGTAGAGCTGAATGCATAATGTTCAATGAGAAAAAGATCGAAGAAGCTATAAAACTTTTAGAGCAGGCGAGCAGAGAGGCGGATGAAATACTTAGTCCGCATTTAAAGAATGTCGCTAAGAGTATGCTCCATGAGGCTAGGGCTTCTCTTGCCGTATCTAAAGGTGATCTCCTAACAGCTAGTAAGGAGTATGCGGAAGCCGCTAAATACTATGACCTTAGGGAGTACACGCCTAGGGCTCTTCTGAACTATGCACGTAGCTATAAGTTCAGAGCGTACCATAGGATTATGAATGGTATGATTGATGAGCCATTAGCGGATCTAGAGAAATCAGTTGAGAAATACCTGGCACTAATAAGGCTTGTAAACGAGCGGCTCCGGTCAGGTAAGTCCATAGATTACTATCTGTTAAAAGAAGGCATAAAGGGGTATCTCGACTCATTGGCGTTGATAAGTATTATAGAGGCATTAAAGCTCATGGCTAGCTCCCCGATACCGAACAAGTACATCCTATCAATGATCGGGGAGAAACTCTACACTACACTGTCATCACTGGTCGACGCAGGACGATGGACTGAGTATGGATTCGTCGTGGAAGCATACAAGCTTGTAAGCGAATTCCATAAGTCGAAAAACGTTGACGAGCTGGTAAACATTCTCGGCGAACTAGCACTAGTGCTTGATAATCTAAGCACTAAAGCCAGAGAACTAGAATCACCGAGAGCCCGGGTCATAATGTATTCATTATTGAGACTACTAGCCAATATGAAGTCTAGTCTCGAAGTAATAACAAGATATGTTGAAGAACTCGGAAACAAATAAGGGTGTCCGCCCCGGAGCGCTAGCCTCTTCATCCACCCCCGCCGACACGGGGCTGTCGAGGCCCGATTCCATCGGGGCGGTCAGAGATAAAGCAATAATATCACTATATGTTATTTCTGACAACTTG
>JAADCY010000105.1 GCA_013154205.1 Thermoproteota archaeon
CGAACGAACGAACGAACGAACGAACGAACGAACGAACGAACGAACGGACGGACGGACGGACGGACGGACGGACGGACGGACGGACGGACGGTGTACAATTCCACGCGTTTAATGCGACAAGATAGATTTGCAAACATGTAATACTGGTCAACAGCTGCAGACTACGACATTCTCTTTGTGAACAATATTTTATTTCCATTTCTAAGTTATACATCGAAACTAATGAAAATGTCTTTTGTTGACAACATCGGCTTCTACCAGCGACGACGTGAGAAGGATTACCTGTCAGTAATAAAAATAGGCTTTTTAAATGCACGAACATTTTTAACTACAGTTCATGAATCGAGCAACGTTGACTAAAATGTAATGATTCAGATTAGATTCATTGCAAAATGTGGCCATTCTCAATTAAAAGTAATAATGTCATCGTACCTGGTGACTTCAAGGCCTTCGATAGCACGAGGCTATGAAAAATAGAACACATTTATTTAGCCATCTCACGTCTCCTCAGTACAAATACATTGAAACGGTAAACAGCGCGAGCATGGTTGTCATCTACTGTAACAGTGAGGCCCGCCCGTTAAGACGGCTGTCTGTAGTATTTTGCGCTAACTTTTTATTGACAGAAGTCGGCGCTGCTCCAGGCCTGTACTTAGTGCCTCGTCTGTATAATGGCGGATAGCTTGTCTCGGAAAACGTTGGCGTAATCGGCGCCTAGCTTGTTCGTGGCTCTGTTAAAGCAAACGCTTGCCGGTGTGAAAGTTACTCCAATAGATTAGTTATATATATATATATAAACCTAGCCCATTCCCCTTTCTGCACGCAAACATGCCCACACTAGCAGCACCGTTTTGGGAGACGAACTTACAGTTGGCGGCGTGTTCTATGTAGGTGTACTTGCGTCTGGGAGCGAACTTGTGGCTGGCTGACTCCAGCAGCAGGCACCTGCCTCTGGAATTCTTCGACAGACGATAGTTGGCGGCTGGTGCTCGACGGAAGACCATCTCGGCCTGACACTCTATCATGGTGTACAGACGCAGCCTTTCCATCTTGGTGCCTTTGCCCATCGTTCCGACGTCCGTGCTAAATTCACACCCTGTCGGCATGGAATAGGCAATTATCAGGCTCAGATGCAGAAGGAGCAGTAGAACGATCGACTTCATATTGAATTCAGTCAGGCAGCTCTCAGGGAGAACTGGCTTTATATATGAGGTCCGTGGCGCCGCTAGATGCTTCTAATACTGACTGCGCCGTCGCCTTATACTGTTGTTGAGAGAAGAACCGGTTGGTGATTGAATATTGTCAATTTTACCACACGCTGAGTACACACACCGAAGGATCCAGTAAGACATTTCCACTAATCCGAGACAATTTATTAGACTTAATTGCCTCCGCTTTATTGGACTGTTAATCCCGAGCAGGTCAAATAAAATTAAAGTCGCAGCTACGAGCTCTGGACAAAGTTTATATAAAGACGGCCGTCCACATCTCCTCATTCTTTGACTCACCATGGCTGTAGGAAGCGTTCTTCTACAGCTGGGCCTGTTGCTGCTAGCCATCGCTTCGGTGGCTGTTAGTTCAAGGAACTGCACCTTTGAGGTGTCCAGCGGCCAGCTTGGAAGGGCAAGCAAAATGAGGATCACTCGCATGTTGACGTTCGACGAATGTCTGGCGTCACTGGCCAAATCCAACAGAGCAACCTTCGCTAATTACGTCGTGATGAAAGGAAGGTTCCGTAACATTTGTATGGTGGCCAACACGGTGCCTACCAATTTCATAAAGAAGGACAGTAACCATTTTACAGGTATGTAGACGTGAAGCATGCCAGCATGTCCGAGGTGTGGACAGCAGTCTCCTGACATCATGCTATCTAATGCAATTCACTACAAACACGACAGAAGGCCAGTCTTCATAATGTGAGCTGATTAAAGCTTTACTTATGTTTAACTGCATTCGGCAAGATTACCGGAAGCTGGCTGTATGCTATTCGTCGGTGCGAAATAAGACGAATCTTCACTCTCCTTAAAATTTCATGTGCTCTTTTTCCTTATTCCGTTGCCAATAAAAAACAACAACAACACTCAGCCTATAAGATAGATGCCGTACGCTGGTTTTGTATCGTATCTCACTGCTAGTCTTTTATCGAGCTGCATATGTTCGATATTGATACAATTATCTGGACCACATCCATTTCTATACGAGGAGATACCTTGCCTATGTCTGAATGAATAACAACCTAGTTAAGCGGTTAATGGCGTCAGCTGATCCTTCAATGTGCTTAATTCGCGTGTATCGGTCAAAGGCAATCAGAGTTCGTTCCTTACAAGAATCACCTTTAGCATCGGTCGAAATCAGTTTGTGTAAACCTTTATCTATCCAAGCTCGCCTTCTAACGAAACGTTATCCTTCCCATACCACATACCTATAAATCCTATTTTTCAGTGATATGCCCTCGAAAGTAGAAAAGAAACGCTTTCAAGGTAAGCAAAAGTAGATTTGTATTCTCGCATCTGCTAGTAATAAAAGGCATCTTAGCTGAAAGTCGTTTATCTCAACATTTAGTCATCCATTTGATGGTATCTAGTTTTGCTTGCTTTCAGAATCCAACTGCTGCACCATAATATTAACCGTCGACGTGATTGATTCATCGCCCTTGAGAAAACACTCAACGTGATTTTTGTTATTATCAATAAAAGCTGAATTTACTGTCATTCAAGTTAGTTCATTTATTATTAATTGCGCCAATTGATTTTACTGAAAAGACATCCACATTTCAATCTGTTAAAAGCCTGGCCGCATTTTACAAGCCCCCCCCCAAAAAAGAGTAATAAGTAAGGGGCTTATATTGCGTGAATTGCAGCAGGCTTCCGGAAAGGTTAGTTCGATTGATTACCCAAAATAAATTGATAAGCAGTATTATCAAAAATCAAAACCAGCACTAAACATTTCATCAAAATACAAGCTGACAAAAGAAGAGACTTTTGTTGAACGACACAAATCGTGCTCAACTACCACGATAGAGTTCTCTACATGCGGGCACAGCAGTGTTTTGGGGTGACCAGTGTCTTCTGTCGTATGCTGGTGATGAGTGGACAGAGAAGTACTCACCCAGCTACGCCAGCCACCAACTCTGCTGCCTTCTCCGGCGCAAATATTTCTCACCAGTGTCACAGGGCAACCGCAAGACCTTGCTTGCTCTGGAAAAGAATACATTGTTCCACGAAGAATGCTTTATAGAACTTTTCTTTCTTCGACAACAACCGAAACGTTGACGTATGATTGCCATGAGTGGTCTCCTTCATGGCCTCTCACTTGACAAGAAGTTACGTTTTTCATAATTAATGAATATCGTCTAGGCTTCTGATGGCGGTGAATGGATGCACGCTGCGCTCGGATTAAGATTTGATATGAATGGATACGAGATGTGGCCAGCCAATGAGTAGTGTAAATGACCTTTGCCTGGCAACAGAAAGCCACCTCAGCTGATGAAGTGTGGAAAATAAAAGATGTCGTTTGCCGGACAGGGCTGCTCCGAGCGACGTAAGTTCAGCCACATATTGGACCAATCAACAGAAACATTGCAGATAGATGTCATCACACATGTTCAGATTAATTGTTGCTAATTAATCCAACCAGTTTAGCTATTTCACCTTCGCCCGGCATTCAGCTATATCAATACTTGACTGATGAGGCCCGAAGGCCGAAATAGCTATCTGAAGTTAAAAACAGAAATGCTTGCTTTCTGTTTTATTGCTGGATAATCCACCGGACCGACGCCATGCCGACACGCATACACGCTGTAGCACATGACAGCTTCTACACACACTCAACATACTTGATGACTGAAGTCAGCTCCTTCTGACAAATGTTTTTGTCGGATACTCCAAACTGACGTCACGGTTTGAGTACAGCAAGGATCCATGACCTCGTCAGGACTACACAGATTTCCATCTGGCTACCGATTTACTGGCATCAGTCAGCGTCGTCCGATTCAATATGTTTTGCTAATAATTTCTAGTTACCCCCAGCACATCACAATGTTATGAAAGCATGCTGTGTTGTTGCTGTGGTGGTGGTATACAGCAGCTTCGGAGTAGCTCGGAGTTTGCGTTGCTGACCGAGCAGGAGAAGATGTTGCTGTCTTGGTCTTACCCCTTGATTATATCGACTAGACAGAATATTCACACGGGTTTACCATCTCCGTGCCAGGGCCTTTTATATGTACTAAACACACACACATTAATCAAGACTTCTAAAATTATCTATTGCAGTCACAGCGGCTTCAGTGACATGATAACATGTAGATGGGCCCAGATTAGGGTGTATAGAAATGTGTGTATCTTTCAGACTAATTACAATTAAAAAGGTGCTTTACAAAGGTTTCATGACGGCCCAACTTGTACAAAGAAAGACAAGAAAATAAGAACGGCATGCACGAATAAGATCTTTGTATTAATGCCATACACTAATGAGTACTTGTCTGCTTGGATGTTTTTGTGTGAGCTGGTTGCTGCTATGAGGAGTGTGGCGTATAATTAGCAACAGAAGTAATTAGGGCTGGGGAGTAGTTCAGCAAGTCACGTCACCAGCTCTGCTATGTGTGTAGGGCAAGCGCAAAGGGCCAGAAAACAGATTTGTTTACGTCATGTCGGCAGCTGATCTGCTTGCATACTGCTTGGTTAAGGCTTCTGAAGTAAGGTTGGCGTCTTATTTACACGCACACAACTTGTTTGCTGATCTCGGAGTGCCTTCATATCATCTTATATACTGAACACTGTTGTATTCATCTGGGATGTTGTAAATTAGCATAATAATGACCAACGAACGAACGAACGAACGAACGAACGAACGAACGAACGAACGAACGAACGAACGGACGGACGGACGGACGGACGGACGGACGGACGGAC
>JAADCY010000104.1 GCA_013154205.1 Thermoproteota archaeon
AAGCCGTCCTGGTAGTCTAGCCAGTAAACCTTCTTGACACCTAGAACCTTGGCTGCTTCTTCCTGCTCCTTCCTCCTCTTAACAGCTAGCTGGCCCCTCGTAATCTCCGGCTTACTCGTACCCATAGAGCCGTCAGTCAGTACGAGCATATAGGTCTCGGCGCTACGATCAGCTGCTTTTGCGAGCAGACCGCCAACACCGACTTCACAATCATCTGGATGAGGTGCTATACAGAGGATACGGTTTACGGTATCAGGTGCTTTGTCAATGTCGAATCCATACTGTTTTAGATAGGATTTAATCATATTAGCTAGACCGAGTATTTCCTCATAGGACAATACATGATCACCTGGCTAGGCATCGATGCTCTGTCTATTACTATGTTATTCGGACCAATAATAATGATCCCCTTACGATCCACGCCTTCTCAGGTAGTAGAGGTAGAAGGGTATGGTTGAAAGGAGTAGGATTAGACAAGCAATATATGGTGCTCTTGGGGATAATGTTGAGAGAAGAGCCGCTAATCCAGGGGAGAATAGCGATAGTACTCGACGTATGCTCGAGATCAGGGCTGAAGCCATTGATGCTTCCTCCCGATCCATAATGCTGTAGAGCCAGAGCCTCTTATAGACAAACACGATACTGTCACCTAGTCTCGCAGTGAAGAATGCGATTAGTACTAGTGGGAAGAAACTGGTTCCTACGGCTAACCCTAGACCCGCGGCAGTTATGATCGTTCCTATGCTCAGGTATTCTCCGGGCTTCTCCCTCGATAATCTATCAACGATAAATGTCCCAATGATAGTAGCTACGGATATGGCTGATTCTATCAAGGCTACATGGAATATGTTTCCATGAACCCAATCCATGACATAGTATACTAGGGCAAGGCTGGGGGCGAGAAGCCATGCCAGTATAAACAGTGTGTCAACCACTATGTAGGGCAGGTATCGCCGAGTTATCCCCTTGAAGCTCCTGGTTTTACCACTGGTTTCAACGGGTTTCTCGAGCTTTACGGGCTCTATAAACATGTATAGATACAGGGCTAGAGCTGCTTGATAAGCTGCGAAGACGAGGAAGGATAAGCGGATCTGCTGTGGGGCAGGCCATATGTAGCCTAGGACGAACCCTATAATGGGGTATGAGGCTATAACCGATAGCTCGGGTATCCTTAGATGTATTGATAATGCCTCCTTCATCTTGTCTTCAGGGTAGATTATTCTCTCATAAGCCGGGTATAGGAAATACATCGTGCCAGCTGCTTTCTCGATCAATCCACCTATAAGTATCATAATGGGTGCTACAGGCCCGTAAGCGAATCCATATGCAACCAGAGACGAGGACTCCAGGAGATCGATACCGATCAAGCCCTTCTTGATATCTATTGACTGGAACTTCTTCCCAAGCCATAATGTTATAGGAACGCTGAGAACGTTTATGGCCGTGAATAAGGCGCCGGCCTCCAATATGGTATAGCCGGTCAATAACAAGTAGTATGGGAGCAGATACCACGTGATCAGTATAGGCGATACAAGTGCATGATACAAGACATAGCGTCTAGCACCAACCGGCAGCTCGCTAAACATCATAGGAATAGCACCATTAACACTTCATAACACTTTCACTTCACAAATCTTTTTTAAGAAAAAATATATTGACTAAGCATCAACGACTATCACGATCTTCCCTTACCGATCTTCTAGCATATCCTTCCGGAGTTTTAATCCGAATCTTCTCTAATTCATTCACAATATTCCTCATATTTTCTACAGCTTCATTTATACTGATCTTTTCCCCTACAAATTTTCTAGATTCTTCCTTCCACCTGATATTGTCCTTATCTTCTTTCATTTTCCTCGTTCTCCTTCTTTATTTTGTAAACAATACTTTGCAATATCTTGAATAAAAGATGAAAAGTCTAAATAAAAGATATGATAAGAAAATGCTTATTTTTCGATCGGGTATTTTCTGAATACTAGTGCTGCTATGATCAGTACTAGTGCTGCTAGTATGAAGGATGCCCTTATTCCTAGGTCGTGTCCCGGGCTATATCCTAGGTATCCCATTAGTGATCCCGTGAGTACTCCTGCTAGGCCTGCCATTGTCTTGGTTATTAGTCCTTAGGAGCCGAAGTATATTGCTTCTCTCCTGTAGCCTGTCATTTGCTCGTCTATGTCTGTAATGTCTGCTATTATCGCGTTGGGAAATATGTAGAGTGGCGCTACGAATACTCCTGCTACGGCTCCTAGGGCTATGATCATTATTATCGGGTTCACTGGTATGTCTCCTATGAATGCTATAAGGAATGCTGGTATCATGAAGCATATCATGGCCATCAAGTACAGCTTTTTCTTCCCGTATTTCGCCGCTCCCTTCTTATAGAAGGGTAGCGAGATTATCGCTGTTATTATGAGTGGAAGGTAGAATAGCGACACGTCTTTCTTCGGGAGCCCAGCCAGTACTTTGACCGCGTAGGGTATCTCCATCTGGATCATCGTTGCGCTAAGGAATAGTATTGCTGTAGGGATCAGGTAGAGGAGGAATACTTTGTTCTAGAATGTTAGTAGGAGTGCACGGTACATACCCATGCTCGTAGCGATCTTCTTCTCCTCAGGCGGTCTCTCCTTGATCAAGAGGAGTAGGGATACCATGACCGTAAAACCAATAATGCCCAGCACAACAGCTGTTTTTACGAAGCCTAGAGCGGCTAGGAGTAATGGGACTATTACTCCGCCTATCACTAGGCTTATCTGGCTGAAGAATGCTTGGAAAGTCGTTAATTTTACACGATCCTCAAGCCTTTTAGCGATCTCAGGTATGAGGGCGAGATAGGGGTTTATAGCAGCGGTATATCCGAACCAGAATATGCCGTCCATTATAGCGGCGTAGAGAACATTTATCAATGATACTTGGTGGACGAGCGGTATCCAGATCAATATCTGGCTGAACAACATTGTCAGGAAGCCAAAGAATATGAATGGGCGACGGCGCCCCCCACCTCGTTACTGTTCGGTCGCTCCACCAGCCTATGATCGGGTCGCTTATAGCGTCTATAAATCTACCGAACAATATAACAACGCCCATAGCGACAATAGGAGCGAGAGCTATGAGGCCTGCCTCTGGCGGTGGACAATAGTAGTAGAGGAGCCAGGAGACGATCATGCTACTGCCGACGCCCATGAGGGTACCAGCACCATAGACCAGAGCCTTAAGAGATGATACACCTTCTTCGCTCAAGGCTTACACCACCTGATCGATCCGAGGGATGATGTATGCCACAGTAATATTTTGTCAATCAACAAATAATTGCCTTACCATAATAGGTCAACGGGCATAGAGGCTGTGTTCTATGAAAAAAGCTTAAACTCGTCAAGAACTTCTAGTCCTTAAGGAATACTTACGAAGACTTTATCAGCTGAAACGTAACCTGCCCCTCTGAACCAGATATATCAACAATTATGTTCAGATTAACCAATACACCATCAACCATCTTCGTCGTGACAACCGTTATCTCATTATCATTCTGTCCAGCCGCACGAACAGTATAGCCTTGGGCTTGTAATGCTGTTGTTAATCCTGTAAGGTAATCGTTTATCTTAGCCTCGTCGAGCCCCTCTGCTTTCAGCTGGAACACGTAGCTCTGCTGATTCAGCATTGTACTAGCAGTGCATTTAGGCTGAGATCCAAATACTTTCGTGAATATGTTGAGAGCTTCATCGTATACCTGTGCTAGCTGTTTATCGAGCACTAAGCCACAACGAGCTCCAGCAGCTCCTGTACTCGTTGTTACTTGGCTCGTGGTCTTGGTTTTCGTAGTTGTAGTTGTTGTAGTCGTTGTCGTGGCTGAAGTCGTTGTTCCGGGGACCGTTGTTTCACTCGAGACTTTTCGGCCGCTCCAAGAACCCGAATCCTGACCATTTGAGAACTTCCATGTACCCTGGGCTGTCATGCCGTCGCTAGATACTGTTCCTGAGAAGACTACTATTACTCCTGCTACTGTGCCTACTCTGATCTTGTTGCCGTCTATTGACACTGTTACTGGGATGTAGCCATTTGTAGGATAGACATCCATTACCTTTATGTAGCCCTTGTACTCGTTATCGCCTGTCTTGTAGATGATCCATTCCCATCGTCCCTTATTTCCACCCGGCCATTTTGAGGCTGTGAAGGTCCCTCTCCACGTACCTGATAAATCAATGGTATTCGTAGCAGTCCCTGTCCCAACCGTTGTGGTTGTTTGTTGTGGTTGCTGTGTTGTAGTAGTGTATTGTTGTCCCTGTGTTGTTGTCATGGTTTGTTGTGGTGTCTGGATATTCATTATGTATGCTCCAATACCTGCTCCTATCACTGCTACTCCGATAAGAATGAGGATAAATATATGTTTCAAGACTCATATGCACCTTCTATTTGAATTAAGTTGAGAATTGCTGAGCGGGTTATTTGTATCTAATGTATACTCTATACATACGTTAGGATGAACTATTTTAATGGATAAATGAAGTGTATGCGGAATACGTTGACTGTATATAGTTGATCAGACCTTTCAGCGTCGTAGTAGGCTCTACTATTCCCCGCAGAGTGTTGATTCCTCCTGCTAGGCAGAATATTCCTATGGCTATTATTATTGCTGCTAGTATGCATAGTATTGTTGTTGCTGGTATGGGTTCTTTGGCTTTTCCTATTAGTTCTGGTGGTCTTGGTGGTAGGACTAGGTTGACTATTATTCTCATGTATCCCAGCATGCTTATGGCTGTTGATAGGATGAGTATTATTGCGAATGCCACTTGTCCCGCTCCTATCAGGGCGTTGTAGATTAGTAGTTTGCTGAAGAATCCTCCGAATGGTGGTACTCCGAGGAGGTGGAGGAGGCCTATTATCATTACGAGGCTTG
>JAADCY010000162.1 GCA_013154205.1 Thermoproteota archaeon
GGGTGCCCGAGCTAGGTCAAAGGGGTCGGGCTCAGGACCCGATGGCGTAGGCCTGCGTGGGTTCAAATCCCACCCCCCGCACCATAGTAGTCTTCCCTCATCACTCGTTTCTAGAGTAAACATATATGAGCAAATACACTATAGCTAATTTATCGGGTGTATATAATTGATCAGTACTGATTCACATCTGCCTAACGATATTGTACTACTCGATTCTAGCGGTAATAAAATCTCATCTGCAGAATTGTCGAGAGGGGTTGTTGTTCTATATTTTTATCCTCAAGCAATGACCCCTGGATGTACCCGTGAAGGTAAACGCTTCAACGAGTTATACGAGGAATTCGCCAAGCTGGGCGTTAAAATATATGGAGTTTCTACCGATAAGCCCGAACGTAATAAGAGGTTTGCTGAAAAATATGGCTTTAAGTTCAAACTACTAAGTGATCCCGACGGTAAAGTCATTGGAAAACTCGGATTCATGAAAAAAGGCACGAAAAGACCAACTAGCCAGAGAGTAACGCTTATTCTGAAAGACGGGGAAGTCATCACAGTACTCCGAAATATAAGGCCTGCAGAGAGACATGCCGATGAAGCTTTGAAGATTATCAAAAAGCTATTGAAGAAGTGATTTCAGCATT
Source organism: Thermoproteota archaeon (assembly GCA_013154205.1). Taxonomy (GTDB): domain Archaea; phylum Thermoproteota; class Thermoprotei_A; order Sulfolobales; family Desulfurococcaceae; genus JAADCY01. Next base: position 639 of record JAADCY010000162.1, read on the forward strand.
CGTTCCCCAGGGCATCGCCTTTCGGCTTCCCCAAAGACCAATAATCATCATCTCTAGGATTCCTTATTTCCGGAGGCCTTGTTATAGTTTCTTTTTAGAGCATGGCGGTGTAGATAAATGGATAAATATGTGTATAGAAGTCTGTGTCGTTCACTCGGCAGTTTGTGTCGTTCTGTAATCGACGCAATATTCAGGGTACCGCGTAGACTTTATCTGAGGGTTAACACAACTATCGTATCCCGCGATCAGCTTCTCGATCTCCTAAGGAGTAAAGGGATTGATGTTCATCCCGACCCCTATATTGATGAAGCCATCTATATTCTTCTAGCGGGTCCTTATAGGATAGAAGTGCTCGACAAGAAGATTATTGTGAACAGACATGCTGCTGAATCAATAATGATGGGGGCCAATACATATGCTCCAGGAGTAATCGATTACGATTATTTTAAGCAGGGAGAAACCATCACGATAATGGCTCCTAACATGAGGCCTGTAGCTATAGGCGTAGCCGCTGTTGATTCCGATGCATTAAAGAAAATGAAACACGGCCTTGTGGCCCGCACTATTAAAAGCGTGTACAGAGCACCACCGATCAGAGATCTCCCGGAGTATAGGGCGGGATACTTCTATCCACAGAGCCTTCCCGCAATGATGGTCGCCAGACTACTCGATCCAAAGCCAGGCGAAGTCATAGTTGATATGAACAGTTCACCGGGCGGTAAGACCAGCCATATAGTCCAGCTAACACGTGGGGCGGCGAGAGTATTAGCGTTCGACCGTAATACCGGGAAGGTTGAACGTGTCAAAGAGACCCTGATGCGGCTAAGGCTCTATAGGAACGTTGTCTTGACTCCTGCTGATACGAGGTATATTGATATTGATCTCCTTGGTGAGAACATTGCCGATGCTGTACTGATTGATCCTCCCTGTACCGGTCTAGGCGTCAGGCCTAAGATAGAGATAAGGACTAACAGGGCGGATCTAATCAATAGTTACCAGTATCAGAGACAATTCTTCAAGCCAGCCAAAGCAATTGTTAAGCCAGGTGGCCGAATAATTTATTCCACATGTACTCTTACGTATGAGGAGAACCAGGGAAATATATTGTATGCGATAAGAACGCATAAGTTCCAATGTGCTGATCTAGGCAATATTCCCTATGCTGAGAAACTAGTGTTTGATAACTGTACCGCGTACAGGTTCGGGCCTCACATCGAGGATATGCCGGGCTTCTTCATAGCTGTACTCAAGAAGCCTCTCTCCTAATTATTTTCGAGCCGCATAGTGGACAAATTTGTTCTTGCGGCGAGGAGGGTACATAGCCGCACACGGGGCAGAAAACACGGTATTTCCGCGGCTTCCTAATTCCCATGGTCCTGAGAGGCTTAAACCCTATACCCATATGATGGAGAAGGTTCTGTAGACTATAATCATCCGTTACAACAACTACGTTACCGTATTTCTTCTTAAGGGATAATGCGAGCGCGGCCACAGCTATATCAGTCTGTGATAACTTGACCAGCTCACCGACCTTCTTAGCAGTCTTAATCGTTTCATCAACACTTATGGAGTCGGGCACCTCTACTCTTATCCTCCCAATCGCCAAGCCGAGCTCGAGGGCTTCTCTATTTTCAGCGTCTTTTACCTCATTATATACCTCAATAGGTATCAAGTACTCAGCACCTTGAATATTTGCGAGCAAATGATACTTAGCGAGGAGCGCCCCCGTGTCAAGCACAATGCATATCTTCCTACTTGACGAAGAAGAGCCTCCTCCTATCAAATACTTTCTTGGCCACATCTCTACGACCACTCAACCTTATGATCCTAAAGCTACGGAAATCCATTTCAATACTTATGTGAGAACCTTTTTCAAGAGTCTCCATGTTTTCTCCATCAATATATAGATCAGTATCTCCATGTGTCCTTATAATGATCTTCGATAAACGGGGCACTATTATGGGTTTTATGTTGAGCTCCATAGGGTTCAGCGGTGCAATACTGATCCCGCTCACCGAGTACTCTAACAGACTACCGCCTACGGAGAGGTTATAAGCAGCTGATCCCGCCGATGTAGATACAATGACGCCGTCGCCGTAAAAGAAGAGATGAGAACGCATCCCTGGCGTGGTCATCTCGATTTCAAATCTGACGACCCTGCCATGATCTATGCTTACGAGCGCAGCCTCGTTTAGAGCATAATAGCTATTATGTAACGACAATATGTGTAGTCTGTCATAATCCTCTAGGACAAAGTCACCGTTTACCACCCTATCTATAACATTATCGATATCATCTAGATCTATGTCTTCGTATAGAATGGTGCGCCTCCCACAAGGTATTGGGAGTATTAACGGTGTATTCTCAGGATAAACCCTTGATATTTTTAGAAGCGTGCCATCACCGCCTATACCGACTATGAGGTCAACGTATTCTCTCGCACCACGAATAATATCATCGACCCAGAAAGTATCGACTTTTATTCCTCTCGAAATAAGAGCTCTCCTCACGTTCTTAGCTAACTCTATGCACTTCTCACTAGGCCTGTAAACTATGTAGGCTTTTCTAAAGTAATCGTTTCCCCCATGCAATGCCATCCTTTCTCCGTCCACACGATGTTTTCCATAACTAATTAGACACAGAGCCTAGTTAAACAATTACATGGGCTAATAAATAAAACTAGAGATGGAGAGAAGGTTTGAAATGCGTCGAAGTACCCAAGGCTTACGCTGAAAAAACAATAAGGCTTCTACGAAAATATGGTGTCCTCGACACCGAGCATCTTATTACGAGAAGAGATGATCGTATAATAATTCCGCTAAGGGATGACAAGCAAGTTCTCAGAATACTTGCCGATATTCCGCTAGAAATCATTAGCTGTGAACCTCCTACTAGGAAGAGAGTAAAAGTAAGAGTCCCAGCCCACGACGTAATAGGCAATATAGTGATTGTTAGAGAAAATGTCCTCGAATTTATGGATAAAGACGAGTTAATACGTGTTCTTCACACGATATATCCGAGAATAAGGACGATATATCTTAAAAAAGAAACCACTGGCGAGTTCAGAACAGCTGTCCTGGAACCAATATGGGGGATCGACGATCCTATAACGATCAATAAAGAATATGGGCTAAGGTTCAAGATAGATCTTAAGAAAGCATATTATAATCCGAGACTGGCTGAAGAGCATAGGAGGATCGCTAAAGAGGTACGTGATGGTGAGAGAATATTTGATCTATTTGCGGGGATAGGGGGTTTTTCGATACATATAGCTTCTCTACATAGATCAACTATCTACATGAATGATCTAAACCCATACGCTGTTAGACTGGGTATTGAGAACATAATTATCAATAAGAAGAAGATTAGGGGGGTAATTATACCATTATGCATGGACTCATCACTTATCCCTAAGTATTTCAAGCAGAGCGTTTTTGACCGTGTTATCGCTAATAATCCACATTATAGCCACTTATTCGAGCACGTCTATAGGTATTTATTAAAAGACAATGGCTTACTTCACCTATACTTCGTATCAAGTACTAAGGAGTGTGATTCATTTCTTGAAAGGTATTTTAGTAATTGGAAATTACTTCGTGTGAGGAAAGTCATTGATTATGCCCCCTATGTCTTTATATGGAGAGCTGATCTCGTCAAGCCATAAAACATATAGATCCACAAACAACTCCGAACCCTTTTTAAGACAGACAACTAATGCTCTATCGAGATCCCTGGCGGCCTTGTTCGCCCTAATAGCTAGTGTCGCTGGCTCTACATAGTTGCTCTTTCTGACAATTATTTTATTCGGATCACTTAGGATCAAGTTGGACGAGCCTTGCGCTAAGACTATATCTTTAACGTCTTCACACTTCAACACAATAATTAATATGGAGTCATTCCTCTTAACAGCATCTTTAAACCGTTGACTGAGATCCTTGACGGATTTATCGGCTCCAACGCCTATGATACAATCACCGCGAGGTGTGAGATATTCTTCCTTAGTTATTTCAAATGTGGTTCTATGTGTTGCTTTTATCAGTGGGTGGCCGTAAGCCTTGATCGTTTCATGAAGCACTTTGTTCCCCCGTGTTTAGCGTTATAGTAGGGTTATAGTATAGTATATTCATGGTGGTATTTTGTGCCTCGCGATAATTATTTTGAAGAAAGAAAAAGAGTAGTTGATTACCTTGTTAGCCTAGGGTATATTAAGAGCGATAAGGTAAGGGAGGCGCTGCTTCGTGTTC
>JAADCY010000005.1 GCA_013154205.1 Thermoproteota archaeon
CAATGGTGCGGGGGGTGGGATTTGAACCCACGCAGGCCTACGCCACCGGGTCCTCAACCCGGCCCCTTTGGCCTAGCTCGGGCACCCCCGCGCGTATCCTAAGTATTATGTAATTCGGAAACGAGTGTTTATATTCATAACGGGGGCCGCGGCGCCAATAGATATAAAATAAATAAGAGCCTCACAAATCTTATCCCTAGATGAGGCGCCGGGGTGCCCGAGCGGACTAAGGGGGTGGGCTCGAGACCTTTTCCGGCTTTCCCGGGCTGAGAGACCCACTGCCCCCTTGGGGGGGCGCGCGGGTTCGAATCCCGCCCCCGGCGCCACTATTAATACCTATTATTTGTCTAGATTCTTGTTGGTGTTTTCAGTATTGGCTAGTCGACGTGTGTGTTGTGGTTCTAGGAATATTCTTCCATGGAGACTTGTTTTAGGCGCATATAGTTTTCCATGGGAATTCAACGGTGAAGAAGCCTATTACGTATTCGACAACGCGGTAATCACTGCGGTTCTGAGAGAATCCAGTGCCGAATTATGCGCTATTCCTTTCGGTATGGATGTAGATGCTTATGAAAAGATAATATTATTCTTCGATCTAGGCAATCCATATAGTGAGTTCTACGAAAAAGCCCTCGGGGATCCTCTCCTCTCGGAATTTGCGAAGAAATACATGGGTTGGAGACCAAGACTGACTAGTCTTTGGTGGGCTACAATAATTGGTATTTGCCAGCAAAACACTGGTTTTATCCAAGGATGGAGAATGCTTGCATCGATAACCAAGCTATATGGTAAAAAAATAATTGTCGGGAGTAAGGCTTTACTAATCCCTCCAACACCTGCTGATGTACTTAAGCACCCTGATCTACTCGTAAAAGCTAGAACTGGTTATCGTGCGGAAACAATTATACGTGTTGCAAAATTATTTGCTGAAAAAGATGAAGACGATATAGGGTATGATGAACTTATATCGATAAAGGGTATAGGAAGGTATACTGCTTCTCTAGCACTAGTCCTTGCGAGGAGAGAGTATTGGAGAGCCCCTATAGACAGATGGCTTAAGAAAATAATTTCTCATGTATATCATATTGACGATAGATACGCAGATAGAATATATCATGAGATATGGGGTGATTATCAGGGCCTCGCCGCGCTAGCAACAACTATAGCTCTAGACGCGGTACCACTAAGAAAAGCTCTTGAAAGAATAGATAATGGTATACTAGTTCCTACTATAATGGATAAACCAACGCCAGCGAATATGTGGAAGTTCACTAATTACTGGTAAGGGTGTAAAGGTATTGAACACTATGTCTTTAGACGATCTAGTGGATATTCTTATGAGAATTGACTGCAAAAGCTATAAGAACTATAAAAGGCTCTTGGGAATTAGGTTCACAATAAATGGATGTACAGCCTTTTTCACGAAAATACAGAGTGATCCCTACGCTCCTCCATCGGTTCTCGAGATCAAAATACCCTACAAGAAACATAGGATCAATGAGCTTAGAACTCCTGTTTTAGATTTTATTTCAAGAATCATGTTCTCTGTTTCGAGAAAATACTCGTCAAAGAGAGGAACAGGTAATAGTGGATATATAGGAATACCGAGGCCTAGCCCATGTATATTATATAGATCATCGGCTGAAGCCCGTGGTTCTACACTCATCCTAAGAACGTATATAGGCCTACCGGCTAGAGGTAGAAGAATACTTGGAAAAATAGCTGCGGAAATGCTGCGTGAATATTTACCCGTAATACTGGAGGAAATATGCGGACTAAAGAACAAATACAAGACCCTATTAGAGCGCCACATCGAGGTATACGATGATTACTATTTTTTAAGGAACTGGCTTAGAGAAAACAATTTTATCTCTTTCATTGCTAATGGAAGCATTCTTCCGAGGAGAAGCAGTAGGAGCGATAAACCATTACCTGGCGCAACACCATTTATGGTCTCGGACGCTTTCGCGGAAGAGATAGAATTACCAAGCGGTAAGATAGTCAAAGGTCTTGCAATACAGTCCGGTGTGACGATAATAACAGGTGGAGGATTCCATGGAAAAACAACTCTGTTAAACTCTATAATCGAAGGCATATATCCACACATCCCTGGGGACGGGAGAGAATATGTTGTAACGCTGCCTGAAGCTGTCTATGTAAAAGCTGAGGATGGTAGAATCATAAATGGCGTAGATATATCTATATTCATAAATAATCTACCATCACCTACTAATACCCGTAGATTCCGGACTTTAAATGCAAGTGGATCCACAAGCATGGCTGCAAGCATCTCGGAAGCATTAGAGGCTGGAATGAATATAGTATTGTTCGACGAGGACACAGCGGCTACAAACTTACTGTACAAGGATAAATTTATGGATGACATAATCCCTGAAGAGCCAATAACTCCTTTAACAAGTCTTTGTAAAAGCATGAAGAACACGGGTATAAGTATAATAGGTGTAATGAGCGCGTCTTCCTCTATGATACCATGCTCCGACAAGATCATAGTCATGCGTAGGTATAAGCCATACGTACTGATGACTCAACATATTAGGATAGAGCCCAGCTTTTATCCAACTAAGAACATCGATTTTAAGAAACCCCTAGTAAGAAAGATCTGTCTGCATGGTAGTAGTGCCTTAAAGCTCAGGGCCAGACATGATAGGATCATTTTGAAGTCCAAGGAGCAAAACTATGATTTACTCATTGATAATCCTAGAATTGTCGAGAAGGGACAGATCAACTACGCCGTGAAAATCATAGCTAAGTTAATACGTGAAAAAACCTGCAGAGATGTACCATCCCTCATCAGATATATTGATGAAATAATTAAATCGGGATTCAATAAAATATCAAAAATATTAACACCTGATCTAACATATCTCTATCCATTTGACGTACTATGGATGATGAATAGGTTGCCGCTACCGTGGAGGCCCTCCTAGCCGAGGGACTCGTCACCGCTCAGACGATGCGGGCGTCACCCGACGGGCTGTCATCGGGCACCAATTCATAATTATTGTTAAAAACAAAATATTAATATGACATTACCTCTTATGTGCGTATCCAACGAGTTCTTCTAGTCTATTAATACCTATTTCGGCCATGTACTTACAGATACCATCAATTATTTCACGTACAATGTTATGACCACATCTAATAAGGGCCGAGCCTATCTGGATACCTCGTGCTCCTGCTAATATGAATTCGATAGCATCTCTCCAACTCTCTACTCCACCTACACCTATGATCTCTGCTTCTAGTTCTTCATAGACTTTATACACAGCATAGACAGCTATAGGATGTATAGCGGGACCCGATAATCCTCCCCATTTATGTGTTAGAACGGGCTTCATCACATAGGGATCGATCAGCATGGCTGGTATTGTATTGATTAATACAATAGCCGATGCACCATTAGATAATGCTGCATCGGCTTCGTTCACAAGACTTCTACTAAACGATAATTTAGCCCATATGGGAATGGATGTTATGCTGGTTACATTCTTGACGATATTCTTTATCGCAGCAATAGTTTTGGCGGCATCAACTCCATAGCCTGGAGTATGAGGACAGCTTAGATTTAGTTCAATGAAATCCGGCTTAAAATCTGAGGCGACCTCTGCTAATCTAACGAAATCGTCGACGTTTACCCCGCCAATACTGATCGCTATATGTATATTCTTCTCTTTAGCTGCATCAATTAGTTCTTTGCCCGCCTTAATTCCCGGATTCGCCAAGCCCACAGCGTTCAATAATCCATATTTAAGCGGAATAATAATGGGCGGCTTATAGCCTTCTCTAGGCTCCCAAGTTAGAGTCTTTGTAACGATACATCCGAATCCCAGCGTGCTTAGTAGCCTTATAGAGTCAGGACTGTCCCCTAATACACCGCTGGCATTCATTAATGGATTGCGGAGAATTTTTCTGGAGATCCTGATCTGTAGATCCATATTCATTTTCACGTCTCCTCCTCAATTTCGCCTATCGAGTAAGCTATTCTGCCCCTAACTATTGTTGCAGATATATCGCATGGAAGGATGTAGCCATCATATACAGAGTATTTATTAAGAGTCGACAGGCACGTTGATCTAACAAGACGCCTGCGCGAGAAATCAATAATCGTCATGTTCCCCTTATAACCCGGGATAAAAGCACCATAACGTGTTAATCCCAGTATACGTGTAGGGCCGAACACCATGTATTTGTACAGTAGATCGATATTGTTTCCTATCGCTAGAGATAGTAATCCAACAGTCAGCTCACCAGCATTTATACCTGGACTACACGTTAAAGGCGATCCTTCTTTCTCATATTTAGTATGCGGGGCATGGTCACTCGTTATAGCATCCAGTGCACCATCCCGTACAGACATTCTCAGCATAGTTGTTGTGCTAGGATCTCTAATTGGCGGCAAGACTTTAGCTAAGCAATACTTGACCTCGGCTATCAGCGAGTCTAGAAGGAAGTAATGGGGGCATGTATCAACTGAAAAACCATATCTCCTAGCCTCATACATTGTCAAAGCACTCGTGATGTGTGTTACATGAGCTCTTACACCTGTACCCTCGATCTTTTCGCCCAGATGCCTTACAGCCCATATCTCCGCATCAAGAGGACGACGAATGTCAACATCATACACTGAGAACCACTTGTTTATCATGAATGGTTCCTCGGGATGAAGCACAATTACTTTATTATATTTGCTGAGCTGCTTCAATGGGAGACTATCTATTAAATATAAGGTTGAAGGATACACCTTAAATCCAATAACTCGTTTATGCATCAATATAATCTCGTTTTCCCGGAAATCATTGTTTATTCCTGCAAAAATCAAAACGTCAATTAATGATCTTTTGTCGAGTTCCTCTACTCTTT
>JAADCY010000040.1 GCA_013154205.1 Thermoproteota archaeon
GGGAGGCCTGGGAGCTCACCAACATCTACTACCGCGAGCTGGAGCACTCGGAGAGCCAGGCCCTCCTCCTCCGCGCCTACAAGATACTCTCAGACATGAACAGGGTATACGCTGTAGTCGACGACGTCCTCGCCGGGCCGGAGGAGGCGATGGCCGACATAGCCGAGCCCCTAGTAGACCTCATAGTAGAGGTGAGGGGCGAGCTGAGACGCCGCAAAATGTACGACCTGGCCGACACGATACGGGACAGGCTCGCCAGCCTAGGCATACAGCTCTACGACAAGGGGGGACAGACAGAGTGGCGGAGGAAATAGCCTGCGGGGACCCCGCCAGTCTCAAACGCTACGACCGCCAGCTCCCCATACTAGGCGAGGAGGGCCAGCGCCGCCTCGCCCAGTCCAAAGTGGCGATAGTAGGAGCCGGAGGCCTCGGGAGCGTAGTATCCTACTACCTAGCCGCCGCCGGGGTAGGAACCCTCCGCATCATAGACTCCGACACCGTGGCTGAGGACAACCTCAACCGCCAGATCCTCTACGACACCCCAGCCATAGGCCTCCCCAAAGCAATACTAGCCGCCCACCGCCTCAGGGCGCTCAACCCCTGCGTACACGTCGAACCCATAACCGAGAGGGTCACCAGAGAGAACGCCCACCGCCTCCTACAAGGAGTAGACCTCATAATAGACTGCCTCGACAACTGGCCCACCCGCCTCATATTGGACGACTACGCCCACCAGACAGGGACACCACTACTACACGCAGCAGTAGAATCCTACTACGGCCAACTCCTCCTAGTCATCCCAGGCAGAACGCCCAGCCTCAAAACAATAGCACCCCGCCAACCACCACCCAAACGAAAAATCCCAGTACTAGGACCAGCAGTAGCCACAATAGCAGCGCTACAAGCATCACTAGCAATCCAATACTTAACAGGCCAAGCAGTAGAACCCGGAACACTCCACCTCATAGATGCATGGAACATGGAAACAACAAAGATTAAACTTCAACCGTATTAGATAACAGTATAAATTATTTATAACTTGAGGTAAAACTCTTGATAACAGGAGGGCCAGCTATGGGGAAACCCGTTTTGGTCTCCTATGCTACATATGTGTCAGGGGGAAAACTTGAATGCGAAAAGCTACGGCAACTTCGCCGAAGTGGCGACCATAGAGGACTAGGCTGGCCTGTATATATACAAGCGGCTTTGAAAAAATATTCTCTACCAGATTTTAAGATAGGTCCTGTGGTGTTGCCCACTCCTTGCAAATCTCCAATTTCATATAAAATATTACAAAAAGATTTTAATGTAGAAATTGAAATAGAAGAGATTAGAGTTTTATCTCTTCGAAATATGAGTATATGGGTAAATTTATTAAATATTTATAATATATTTCGTCGATTAAGTGGTGAGATAGTTCTTTTATCACATGACGCTTTCTCACTCGGATTTTTACAAAATCTTATCCGCGTATATCCAAAGCTTAAAAAATATTTTGATGTTTCTGGAATAGTCGCATTCCAACATGCAAAACCTCCTTATCGTTATTATAAAGAAATTAAGACTTCTATGGGAGTGAGACTCTTAAGCCCACTGATGGAACAAGTGTTTATGCGACGCCATTACATTATCGATGGATATATAGTCAACAATAAAAAAACCTACTATTATCTTACGAAAATGTTAAAAATACCACGAGAATATGTACTCTATCAACATGTAGGAATAGATTATGATAATATAAACATTAATTTTTCTCATAAATTTAACATAGAGTCATGTAAAAATTTTATATTCCTCTATTCTCATGTAACAAAAAGATATGCAGGCTATGTGAAAGGAGTTGATTTTGCTGGTAAAATAGCGAGAAAACTGAGAGATCGAGGCGTTAACATTTGTCTCGTTGTGGCTGGCAAAATCCTTGATAGAGAGCTAGCCCAAGAGTTAGCAGCGGATGGCGTTAAACTATTAGGATACTTACCCCGTCATGAATTCTATAAAGTACTAGCCTCTGCCGAACTGTTTATACTTCCAGCAAGACGTCAATACTACTACGGCGGTATAGGTGTTGCCACAATAGAAGCACTAGCCCATGATATTCCAGTTGTTTCACCAGTATTAGAACACGTACCCCGTGAGGAAATTATCGATAAGTTAGGTATACGGACTCCATGGGTGGAGCCTAGAAATATAGATGTCTTCGTAGATGCTATTATTAATGCTCTAGAAACTAGAGAATATTTTTCGCCACGTGAATATTCAAAACAAATTTATGATATAAGAGTAATGACTCATAATATTAAACATTTAATATATAACATATTAAATAAATAGCATAATTATTTAAAACAATTATGTTTTTCTAGCCCTCCCAGCCCCGAGTAGAAGAACCAAAAGACCCAGAAATAACTCCTATATCCCAAACGTCCCCACCCTCACAAGCCTCTAACTGTAATAATATCTAATCTGCGCGTCCTGCCACACGAGCGATAACACTCCTCACCCTATCCAGCTCCAACCTACCGCAACGGTAACCCGCAACCCGAGCCCTCCCCCGGACAAGCCTACGACACCCGCTCACAGGATCCAACAACACCGCCTCTAACTCCACCGTACCCTCGGCCTCCCCGCACCTGGGTAGCTGGAGAAGCTCCTTCACAAGCTTGGCCCCGGGCGGGCTCGGCAGAATGCTCGGCGACTCGACCAGGGCCGCCTCAACCCTTCCAGGCCCCACTACCAGGTGGAGATCACCCTGCTCCAGCCTAGCTGCAGCATAGACACGTGACCACTCCCTCACCACGGACACGTGCCGCGGGGACAACTCCGTAAGGGCCTCGAGAACCGTCCTCCCCAGGAGACGCCCACTCTCAACCATGAGACTCCTCACTAGTATCAGGTCGATGGGGAGCGTGGCGGCCAATAGGAGAATTAGTAGTAGAAGATTACGCTCTCCACTCGTAACATATAACACTACTAATAATATAATAATAATGATGCTGGCTACTATAGCTCCATAACCGACCACCTTCTGATACCATGCAACTAGATCCGGTAGCTCCTCAATACTATGGCTGGCACACTTCTCGGATCGTACTGCCAATAACTATCACCATAGCCCTCAAACTAAACTAATAGTTTAAATATAGAGATCAGTGTCTCACGGAGAGGTTCCTCTCCAATCATAGATAGTCTTAAGCATGTCGTATAGCGCAAGCCATTCGTACGCCCTGTCCGTCGCTTCATATAGTCTATCCTCGGGCCGGTAATGGAGGAGGCCTCTTTCTACGAGGCTTCCTACGAGGGGGCGAGCCCTGTCTAGGGGTAGGTTTGCCCTTACGGCGATTTCTGATATTAGGAGGGGGCCCTCCTCGACGACGCTTCTAAGGATGTCGGCTATGATATCGATTCTGCACCGGTTCCTCACTCCTCCCCCCGATATCACACTTTGTGAGATTCGGGTAAAAGGGTAGACCCCCGCCCTGGACGGCTGGGGGATTGTTGTGAGCGAGATGAGGGTTGGCGGTAGTGTTCGCCTCAAGGGGCCCATTACTTTTGACCGGATAGGTATTGGCGGCTCTCTCCACGTCGACGGGGACCTCACTGTGAACGAGGAGCTCGATGTTGGTGGGAAGGTTAGGATTAGGGGCCGCCTGAAAGCCCGCCGCGTGGATATCGGAGGGTCCCTAACCGTCGACGGAGAAGTCGAGATAGAAGAGCTCGACGTGGGGGGTAGCGCGAGGCTTGAGGGCGGCTACATCCGGGTCCTAGACCTCGCCGGGACCCTCAAAACGGGGACCCTCAGGGTGGAGAAGGCAAGCCTAGCCGGTAAGATAGAGGGCACAATAATAGGCAAGGAAGTAGTCATAGAGAAGAAGACCAGGGTAAAAGGGAAAATAGTCGCCGAGAGGCTCATAGTAAAGAAGGACTCAGAAATAGAACACGCAGTGGCGGTAGAGGCCAAGATAGACCGAGACGTCGATATAGACATGCTCGAATGCGTACGGTGCGTGGTCGGGAAAAAATCATGGATAGGCAGGCTAAGATACGTTGAAGAATACAAAGCACAAGACGCCGAAATAGACAAAATAGAAAAAATAGAACAACTAGAAACAAACATATAAAACTACTGGTCGACGCCCCCCGGGCCTAGACCGCCTGGAACACCCCGTTAAAAGTGGATCTTCCAATGAGGAACGGGCCGCCCCGGAGGCTCCCGTAAAGCGCCTCCAACTCCCAGCCCGCCCTCCCGGCAAGATCGACAAGCTCTGTGACGGTATAGATCCTCATCCGCATCGGCAATTCCCCCAAAAGCTTCAGGCCAGGGCCACCTCTCTCGTAGAATGTCCAGACATTATCCAGTAGGGAGGATACAGGGTCGAACCTGGGATTCTCAACGACAACGAAGTCCCCGCCCGCATCCTTCAGCACAGGGCCCTCACCACAACTCGCAACCCTCGCCGCCACCAAGTCCCGATTGATCTGCCTCAACACTAGGAGCCTACCACCGTCACGCACAACCCTACGAGCCCGGGCCAGCAACTCCACGTCAAGTTCCGGCCTCTCCCGATACCCTAGCAGGGTAGACCATACCATTAGGACAGCGTCGAATCCGCCCTCAACAAGCTTGTCAACACGCCACGCATCACCCACAACCCCCACAAACCTACCAGCAACACCCATCTCCCGAGCATACTCGAGAGCCCGCTCAACATAATCACCAGAAATATCAAGACAAGTCACACGATAACCCTCAACAGCAAGGGGGACAGCGATTCTACCAATACCACAACCCAACTCCAAAACCCTAGAACCCCGAGGAACACCATGCCTCTCAAGAAGACCAGCAACCAGCCTAGCCTCCTCAACACCACTCTCCCGCA
>JAADCY010000067.1 GCA_013154205.1 Thermoproteota archaeon
ACAACAATAAATACGATCACCTACGCAACTATAACTGGAAGACCTACTATCGTATACAATGGAAGCGCCCTCTCCCAGCTACAAATACCTGTAAATGCGACCATCACTCTAAACTTCACAGGAATGACTATTAGTGGTGCACAGATATGGATATGGTTCTCAACTGACGGCTCAGCAGTAATAACACCGTCTGATGTATGGTACATAGGTCCGATATACGTTTACCGGATATTCCTGCAGAACGCAACAACTACATCAGTACCCGTTTCGGGAACCTTCGGTGGCGGTACCATTAAGGTATCACTAGGCAAAGGAGTAGTGAACTTTACAATACCAACGTTGTTCGAAAGCAGCAAAGGCGGCAAAAAAGTGGTGTACTGGATAAAAGTGACGGATGTGAACCCCAGTCTGAGGCCCAACATACCATCCTCTGACGTAGCAGTATCTACTAACAACTTCACAGTAAAACCCATATTTGAACTAGATACTGCTAACAAACAACAACCCTATGTTGTACCTAAGGAACCTGTAACGATCTGGGGTTATGCCACTGCTATAGACCAGGAATACGATATTACTTATAACAGTACAGAAGCAAACATACCGCCCACACTAGTTGCTACAGTAGTATCACAGGTAAATACGATCCCTCCACAGGATAATAACCCTGAATGGAACTGGACCGGCTTCAAATACACGTTCCCAATAAAGGATCTGGGACTCACGCCAGGTAATACTCCAACAAGTATTGAAGTAAACGTTAATCAGACTGGCAACATACTAGCCAATTGGACATTAAAAGAGAAAGTAAGAAATGTTACAGTAGCAGGTGAAACTGTTTCATCGAATCCATACACCATAACAACAAAGACGTTCGAAATACTAGATAGGCTTGACATAACGGTAGAAAACTTTGTATACGAAGGTAGCTTAACCATAACACTATCCAACTCAACACTAAACTATGTAACAACACTTGCAAGCAATGTACAACTAGATAAGTATGGTAGCTGTACTAACCTTACAGTAACTATTCCCGTGAACATACCGAGAACAAGCTATTACTGGTTAAATATCACTGATGGCGATGTAACTGTTTCAGTGCAGATCTATGTTAAGATCGTGCCGTATCTTACGGTAGAACCCCTATCGGGTTATGTAGGTTCAGAAGTTAACGTTACCTTGCATAGATTCAATGATTACAGGAACCAGAGAATAACATTAATATTTGTCAGAAGCACGAGCCCCAGTGGTTGTCCCAATGTAACCGTCGCTAACTTTACTGTAGAGGAAGATACAATGAATGTAACAATTACTATACCTGAAGCATCATACGGCTTGCACTATATATATGCCGCCGATGTAAATGGAGTCAAACTATCTGATGTACAGCCAGCGAACTTTACAGTTCTTGCTAAGGTAGTTGTAGAACCGTCAGTCATTCCAGAGGGCCAGGAATTCTTAACAATAAATGCGACGGGACTCAACACCACTGGATACTACGATATATTACTGGATCAAGGTGCACTGCTATGGGGCTTCAAGGCAAGTCCATGCGGTAGCCTACAGGTAACTATCCCCGCCACTGGGCTCAAGCCAGGACTGCATGTGGTAGCAGTATACTATGAATCATGGAGCACACCTAACGTAACAGTACCCGACTTATACGCGACATTTACAGTTGTAGGACCAACACTTGAGGACGTACTAGACGCAGTAAACGGACTTAGCACACAGCTCAATGACGTAGTAGTAGGTATCAACGACCTCAAGGCGCTCATCACAAGTCTGGGCGATGATATAACACTAAAGCTACAGAGCATCAATAACACATTAGCAACACTAATAGTTGAAAAGAACAATGAGGTAATCGCCAAGGTATGTACAAAGCTCAATGAGCTTAATGCAACGATAGTATCAATCAGCAAGAATGGACTTATAGAGCTAAAGACAGCACTAGGTGATATACAGACATCTCTTCAGGCACTCAAGAGTAGCAACGCAGAGCTCAAAGACCTCATTGTGACAAAGTCCGGCGAGATCAAGGGAGTAATAGAAACAACTGCCGGCAACATAACAGCAAGCCTCAGCGCACTAGAACAGCTGATCAAGAGCGGGCTAAAGGTAGACACACAGACACTACTATCAAAGATTGACGAAATAAAGAGCCAGCTAAGCAACATCAATGGATCAGTAAGCACCGTCTCAAGTAAGCTAGACCAGCTAGCATCAACACTCGATAACCTCAAGTCAATGCTCAGCAACGTCCAGAGCGCTGTATCCAATGTACAGAGCACAGTAACCGATATCAAGAGCAGCCTACAGGACATTAAGAACACAGTCAGTAGCCTCGCCAGCAAGATTGAGTCAACAGCTAGTAGTATAAAGAGCTACATAAACAGTCAGAACTCAGATTTAAAGAAGGCAGTAGAAGGAATCAGTGGCACAGTATCAACATACGGAATAATCAGTATCATACTCATAATTATAGCAATCGCCGTTAGCGGCTACGGAGTATACAAGAAGAAGGAGTAACGCGAATAATTTATACCAAATATTTCAATAATAATGTTTTTTAATACTAAGCCTTTTCTTAAAATACTGCATATGGCAATGTACTTTCATGCTTTATATCTAAACACAGTGTTTTCGATGAATAGAAATAGATGAAATAGATTCTGTTCTCATAACGTATTCGAGAACAATGATTAATAACCCACCCAGGTGGTACAATTTTAAATAATACATTCCCCTAGAAAAATAGTTTGGTCTAAACCTAATCCGGGTTGCAGGTGACTCCTATGAATAAACGGTATATTCCTCTAATACTAGTGTTCACCGCAATACTTCTCCTTCCAGTCTTGACTCCGTTCGCAACAGCCTATGCTGTACAAACGAATAGCGAGCTATCATACAAGCCCTGGATGACAAAACTCTCACCACAGCTCCTCGACAAGTCATTCTATAATGAGAACCTCTTCGCTAAGCTGAACATACCTTTAAAAAAACCGAGTACCCCGCTAAACATCCATATAATAGCGCGTGTAAGGCCTGGGCAGGCTAAGGTAATCATACTGGCTTCCCCCTTAACAGATATAGGATTCATATTAAAACATACTAAGGGAATAATATTCGCCTACAAGTTGCCCCGGTACTGGTATATCGAGGCATGGGCAACCTACAATGACGTGGTATCCCTGGCGAAAACACCATATATCTTCAAGATAATAGCACAGGAATCACCAGTCAAACAGATACTTGGCGAACAAAACAACGGTCCACAGTCATCTAGACTTCCAGGCGTAGGCAGAGCCGAACCAACACTCTACGCAGCGGCAAAGACTATAGGTGCAACACAGGTCTGGAAACAATACAATATCACTGGAAAAGGAATAACCGTAGCAGTTGTAGACACGGGTGTAGACTTTGGCATATCAGACCTAGGAGTTGGAGCCATAGCTAGGACACCCAATGGAATACCAATGATATTCGATGTTGATGAACTAGGCCTAACACTAACCCTAAGCAAAGCTATTGATGAAAACGGCATATTAAAAGTAGAACTACCTGTCACGTTCTTCATCTGGCCCGGCATTATTGGGCAGACAAATGATGGATGGGTACTATATGTATCGCCAGCAGGCCATACATACCTAGTGACATTCCCGTTGGGTGAGTTCAAGGTTGGTAATATCCATAGCAAGGACAACCTATTCAAGTTCGGCATAGCCGTAGAGACGGTTTATCCGCAGTATGGGGAAATGGGGATCCTGCAGTACACAGTGCCGATAATACTTGCTGACACAAACGATGATGGTAAATACGACACGGTGTACGCCGATCTATCGACCACGTATTACTACATAATGTATGTCCTACACGAAGCAGGGATAGTGCCAGCACCTAATCCGGCATGGGCGGACTTCAGTTTCGCCGATGAGAAACCAGCGTATTACGGACAAGAAGTAATGGCTCGCGACTTCAACGGTGACGGTGTAAATGATTTCAGTGCAGGAGAACTGGCTGGCTGGGTGTATGATTGGCTAGGAATACTGACAGGTTACACCAGGGAGTACGGCTGGGACAAAGACTGGGAGTACAACGCAGTAATCCTCCCAGGACTCGACCCCAATGGATACTATGTAGACATAGCGTATGACTGGCTAGGACATGGTACAAGCTGTGCATCAGTAATAGCTAGCCGTGGAAGAGTGGCATACAACCTAGGCTACGGAGTATTCCATCTAAAAGGAATAGCCCCTAATGCCAAGATAGCGTCAACACCGGGCTTCTTAATTAATGCCTTCACAGCCGAGTTCTTCTGGTCAGGATTCTCCGCAGTCAACAACATGCCTTGGAACTGGCAATACACTGGCGAGCACAAAGTTAACATAATCAGTAACAGCTGGGGAATGAGCTATATAGGAATAGTGGGCTTCGCCTCAGGAATGGATCCGATGAGCATGATGGTCAACTACCTAGTATCAGAGACAGGCACAATAATAGTATTCGCTATGGGCAACGGTGGCCCAGGATACGGCACAGTAACAATGCCAGCCGCGGCCAGTCTCGTGATTAGCGTAGGCGCATCAACACTATTCGCATATAGACCGCTATACGGATACCTACCAGCCCCAGGAGGAGAAGTGGTTAGCTGGAGCGACCGTGGTCCAACCGATATGGGCGTAGCCAAGCCAGACGTCGTAAACATAGGTAGCTTTGCATGGGCACCAGCACCCTGGCACTTCGGCCTCGGAAACGGCCTGGGAGCATATGATCTCTTCGGAGGAACAAGTGAAGCAACACCAATGACCGCTGGAAGCATAGCACTAATACTGCAGGCCTACCACGAGAA